>NZ_JBJDRH010000010.1:0-141998 GCF_044987465.1 Microbacterium sp. ZW T6_19
GTGCTGGGACGCGTAGGGGGCCGGGGCCTGCGGCGGGTACGGCAGAGGCGCTGCGGGCGGAACCTGCTGGGGCGCGTAGGGCTGCGCGACCGGGAGCTGGCCCGATTGAGCGCCGTACCCGTAGCCCTGCGACGCTTCGAAGGCCGACTGCGCCATCACCCAGTCGGGCACCTGCGCTGGCGGGGGAGCGCTGGTCACGGCGCGGCTCTCGTCGACGGCGAAGGGATCGCCGATCTTCTCCTCGGGCCAGCCCAGGTCACGGTGCTCGAGATAGGCGACGAGCGTCTGATCAAGCCCTTCGTAGCGCATCCGCGAATCGAGGTAGACGAGGGTGCCTGCGGTGCTCTGGACCACGAGCGTGATCGTCTGGATCACGAGAAGCAGGATCTGCGGGATCAGCAGAACGAGGAAGAACCCGAGGAGAGCCGACGGCTCCGGATCCCCGGTCGGTGTGAGGATGCCGCCGAGCATCCCGCTGAGCAGCGAGACAGGGAAGCCCACGACCTGCATCGCTGTGCCCATGATGGCGCCGATGATGAAGGTCACCCCGAACGCGACCCAGAAACGTCCGCGCGTGAGCCGCCACGACCGCACGAAGGCGTCCTTGAACCGGGCGCGCTCGAGCACGAGCGCAGAGGGCACGAGCAGCAGCTTGGTGCCGAGCCAGACGGTCAGAGGGATGCTGGCGACCGCTACGAGCACGATCACGATGACCACGCCCGCGATCATCCCGCCCTCATCGGCTCCGCTGGACGCCATGCCCATCACGATCGCGAACACGATCACGATGACCGCGAAGACCGCGAGAACCGACAGCGAAGAGAACGCGGCGAGCCGCCAGAAGGCGGGGGCCATGCGGCGCCACAGGCCGCCGAGCGAGGACTTCACGCCGATCGCGGCGAAACCCACCTCGGCGGCGACCAGTCCCTGCATGATCGAGGTGAATGCGACGGACGCGAGACCGACGGCGATGCCCGCGACGATGTTCATCGCCACGGTCCCCGCGAGGATCGCCCCGTAATCAGGCGAGGAGATCGGTACCGTCTGCAGACGCGAGAAGGTCGTGAACAGCACGAACCCCATGACCGCTGCGCTGAGCAGCACGGCCACGAGCTGCAGGACCACACCGAACCCGAACAGCACCTTCGGGTTGTGGCGCAGGGCGGCGAACGACTTGCCCAGCAGCATTCCGAAGGTCATCGGATGCAGCGGGATGATCCCCCTCTTCGGCGCCGGGGTCCAGGTCTGACCACTCACAGCACTCCCTCCGTCGTGCGCTCCCATCGTGTCATAACACGTCCAAGATGCGCAGACACGGGATGGCTGGTACTCGGTGCCATAAGGTAACTCTTATGACCTCACGCATTCTTGTGGTCGACGACGACACCGCGCTCGCTGAGATGATCGGCATCGTGCTGCGCACCGAGGGCTTCGAGCCGGTGTTCTGCGCCGACGGTGCGCGGGCCGTCGAGGAATGGCGCACGCAGCGACCCGACCTCGTGCTGCTCGACCTCATGCTGCCCGGTATGGACGGCATCGAGATCTGCACCCGCATCCGGGCCGAGTCCGGTGTGCCGGTGATCATGCTCACCGCGCGCAGCGACACCGCGGACATCGTCCGCGGTCTCGAAGTCGGCGCCGACGACTACATCGTCAAGCCCTTCAACCCGAAGGAGCTCGTCGCCCGCATCCGCACCCGTCTCCGTCCCACCCCGCAGACCGCGAGCGAGCAGCTCCGCGTCGGCGACCTCACCGTCGATGTCGACGCGCACGAGGTCCGTCGCGGCACCGCACCCATCGCTCTGACACCGCTGGAGTTCCAGCTGCTGGTCGCCCTGGCCTCGAAGCCGCAGCAGGTGTTCTCGCGCGAGATGCTGCTCGAGCAGGTCTGGGGCTATCACTACAAGGCCGACACGCGTCTCGTGAACGTGCACGTGCAGCGACTGCGCGCCAAGGTCGAGCTCGATCCGGACAATCCGAAGATCGTGATGACGGTGCGTGGCGTCGGCTACCGCGCCGGGAGCGTGGGCTAGGCGCAGGATGGTCGCGACGACGGCGACGACCACCGCGGCGGTCGCTGCCCTCAGCGACTGGCGTGGCTGGCCGACCGCGCTCGCCCAGCTGTGGCGGCGTTCGCTGCGATTCCGCACGCTCAGCGTCACACTGCTGCTGACGGCGTTCGCGATCTTCGTGACGTGCGTGACGATGGCTCTCGTCATTCAGAACGACCTGTTCGAGTCGCGCCGCAACGAAGCGCTCGAAGACGCCCTGCGCGCGGTCGATTCGGCTCAGGCGATCCTCGACTCCGCGGAGATCGGCGACGACCCTGCCGCACTGTCCGAGCTGTGGGACAGCATTCAGAGGGACCTCGCGCGCAACTCCACCGCGGTCGGGATCACGGGCAGCCGCATCGAGATCGAGCCCGATGCCGACGTGGCGACCGTGCGTCTGAACGGCTTCACGGCCGGTCTCAGCATGAACCTCGTCTCGCCGGCCCTGAGCAACCGCGTCGTCGAGTCCCCCGACTTCCAGTTCTACCAGTCGGTCGCCCTCGACGTCTCCGGTCAGACCGTCCCGGGCATCATCGTCGGACAGCAGCTGAACGTGCCCCAGGCCGGCCCCTTCGAGGTGTACTTCTCCTACGACCTCGCCGACGCCGACCAGACGCTGTCCTTCGTGCAGCGCACGCTGTGGATCGCCGGAATCGGACTGGTCGCCATCGTCGCGGCGATCTCCTACGTGGTCCTGAGAACGGTCTCGACCCCGATCATCGAAGCGGCCGAGACCAGTGCGCGACTCGCGTCGGGTGATCTCGAGGTGCGCATCGAAGTGCACGGCGAAGACGAGCTGGCGACCCTCGGCCGTTCCTTCAACGCGATGGCCGACAGCATCCAATCGCAGATCAAGGAGCTGGGCGAGCTGTCGCTCGTGCAGCAGCGCTTCGTGTCCGACGTCTCGCATGAGCTGCGCACGCCGCTCACGACGATCCGGCTGGCCGCCGACATGCTCAACGATCAGCGCGAAGACTTCGACCCCATCATGGCCCGGACCGCCGAGCTGCTGCACACGCAGGTGCAGCGTTTCGAGACGCTCCTGTCCGATCTGCTCGAGATCAGCCGCTACGACGCGGGCTCCGTGCAGCTCGAACTCGAGGCGACAAGCCTCGCGCACCTCGCGGAGGACATGATCGATCAGATGCGACCGCTTGCGGAAGGGCACGGCACCGAGCTGAGGCTCGTGGCCCCCGGCGGGTACTCGCCTGTCGACATGGACCCTCGGCGGGTCAGGCGCGTGCTGCGCAATCTCATCGGCAACGCGATCGAGCACGGCGAGGGTCGTCCGGTCGTGGTCACGGTCGACAGCAACCAGAACGCGGTGGCGGTCGGGGTGAGGGACACAGGTCTCGGAATGGAACCGGCGGATGCTGAGCGCGTATTCGACCGATTCTGGCGCGCTGATCCGTCGCGCCAGCGCACGATCGGCGGCACCGGTCTCGGCCTCTCGATAGCCCTCGGCGATGCGACCCTGCACGGCGGTACGCTCGCGGTGTGGTCGGAGCTCGCCGTGGGGACGAACTTCGTGCTCACCCTGCCTCGGCACGACGGACGTCTGGACGGGCCGTCTCCGATTCCGCTGGAGCCGCAGGACGAAGAGCGCGATTTCGACGACGCCACGCAGCCGATAGAGCTGGCCGACATCCCGTCGCACCTGTTCGACGAGGGGAGTCTCTGATGCGCGCCGGTGTCTCTCGGGCTGTGGGAGCACTCGTCGCCGTCATCGTGCTCTTCGCACTGGCCGCGTGCAGCGGCCTGCCGACCAGCGGCGACGTGAAGTCGGGGCTCGCGCTCGGGGAGTCGCCCGACGAGCCCGACATCCTCTTCCTCGCCTCCGGTCCGCGTGACGGAGCGGGCCCGCGGGACATCGTCGACGGATTCATCGAAGCGGGGATCACGCCGGCCGACAACTGGCTCGTGGCGCAGAGCTTCCTCACCCCCGATTTCCGGACCGAGTGGAGCCCCAGCGCCGGAGTCCTGATCGATGCGAGCGCGGATGCGCGCCTGCTCACTTCGGACGCACCCGCCGACGACGACGGGGAGAACGGCGACACGGCCCACATCCAGGTCAAGATCGATCAGCTGGCGATCGTCGACCAGACGGGTGCGTACTCCGAGACGGCGGGGATGACGACACTCGAGTTCGTGGTCGTGAAGACGGCAGGGCAATGGCGCATCTCGAAGGCGCCCGACGGCGTCGTGATCGATCGCTCGCGGTTCCAGCGCGTCTACGACGACTATCCGCTGCAGTACTTCGATCAGTCATGGAGCCGCCTGGTGCCCGATGTGCGCTGGCTGCCACGGCGCGCCACGGTCGCGACCACGATCACGCAGTCGCTGATCGAGGGGGCTCCGAGTCCGTGGCTGCTGCCCGCCGTGCAGACGGCCTTCCCTGCGGATGTGACGCTCGCGCGCGACGCGGTGCCGATCGATCCCGACCAGGTCGCCGACGTCGCGCTGAGCAGGGCAGCCCAGAGCCTCGATCCGACGACGCTCGCCCGCATGCGCACGCAGCTGCAGGCCACTCTGGAGGCCGCGGGCGTGCACGTCAGCCAGGTGCGCTTCAGCGTCGACGGACGCAGTCTCGACGCCGGCGTCGTGAAGGTCGTGGACGATCCGGCGGATGCCGGAACCGTGGTGCTCAAGGACGGCGCATTCGGAGCGGTCGTCGGCACCGAGATCACGCCGATCGACGGCATCAGCGACGAGATCCTCGGCATCTCGCAGCCGATCGCTGCGGTCGACATCGCTGCCGACGAGACGCGGGCGGCCGTGCAGCTGGCCGACGGGCGCGTGTTCATCGCGGCCGACGGACAGGTAGACCTGCTCGATGACAGGGCGGGCCTCGTCAAGCCCTCGATCGATCCGTACGGCTACGTCTGGAGCGTCCCCTCGACCACGCCGTCGCAGGTGATGGCATGGCGCGGAAAGGACACGTCGAGCACGATCGCCGACGCGTGGCCGACCGCCGCGGGTGTGTCCGGCATCCGCGTGTCGGCAGACGGGGCGCGGATCGCTGCCATCGAGACCATCGGAGGGGAGCGCTGGATCTCGGTGTCGGCGGTCATCCGGGATGAGACAGGCATGCCCACCGCGCTCGGAGAGCCGAAGCCGCTGACCCAGCTCACGGGCAGCGCGTCCGTTGTGGTGTGGCTGGGACCCGACCGTCTGGGTGTGCTGGTGGAGCAGGACGGACCGAAGATGCTCACCCAGATCGTCGGAGGCACGGGGACGATCGAGACGGCGCCCGCCGCGGCCGTCTCCCTGGCCGGGGCGCGCAGCTCGTCTTCGGTGCGGGTGTTCACGGCGACAGGGTCGCTGTTCTCGCGGAGTGGATCGGCATGGCGCGAGTCCATGACGGGCGTGTCGCTCCTGGCGACGAGAGCGGGTCACTGAGCACTCCTCCTGCACATTCCGCGCGGAGGCGTCGGCTCTGCACAGGAGCCCTCGATCGCGCGCGGTGGGACGGGCGCCCTGCACGCGTCGAGGGGATGATCGGCGGATGCCGACATCCACGCGCTGGCAGGCTCTCCTCTCCGAGCTCGGCGCCTTCGTGCTCGCTGCGACATGTGCGGGCTGCGACGAGCCCGGCGCGCTCCTGTGCGACGCCTGCCGCAGCGAGGTGCGACCCGAGGCGATCGATCTGCGCACACCTCGTGGCCTGCCCGTGCGCGCCGCCCTGCGATTCGAGGGCGTGGTCGCACGCTGCATCCGCCGTCTGAAGGGCGAGGGCGACACCATGCTCGCCCGGCCGCTCGGGGCGGCGCTCGGGGCCGTGCTGCTGCCGGAGCTGGGCGACGGCATCCATTCCGTGCCCGTTCCGACCTCCTCGGCAGCTTTCCGGCGGCGCGGATACCGTGTGCCGGATCTGCTGATCTCCCGTGCCGGTGCTGAACCGTGGAGTCTCCTGCACCACCGGGGCCGTCATGCCGACCAGCGAGGGCTGACGGTGCGGGAGCGCGCCAGGAACGTGCAGGAGAGCATGTATACGCGGCGAGAGGGGCGGGGAGCGAAAGTGGTGCTGGTCGACGATGTCGTCACGACCGGAGCCACGTTCGACGAGGCTGCGCGGGCGCTCACCGCGGCGGGCTTCGACGTCGTCTGCGCGGTGGCGCTCGCCGCGACCGAGCGTCACAGGGAGCGCACTGCGAATCCACCGACGACACGGAGGAAATGAGTGGTGACAACCGCGTGCGAGCGGACTACGGTTGGGCAGAACAAGGCGACCACGGTCCGCCCTTGGCCGGGAGGACCGGGACAAGGAGGCAGCAATGGAAACAAGCATCGTTGGCGTCGGGGTGGGTATCACCGACCGCTTCCGAACCGTTGTCGAAGAGAAGATCGCCAGGATCCAGACGTTCGCGTCACGCGCGCTGCGGCTGGATGTGAAGGTCACCCACCGTGTGTATCGGAACGGGCACGTACCTGACGAGACGGTCGAGCTGACGCTCGTCGGCAAGGGCCCCGTGGTCCGCGCCGAAGCCACCGACGGCGACAAGTTCGTCGCCCTCGATCTCGCCGTCGACAAGATGTCCGAGCAGTTGCGTCGGGCGAAGGAGAAGCGAGTGGACGGCCGCCAGCATCCGCGCGGCGCGCACTTCGAGAAGGGCAGTGGTGCCCTGGAGGGAATCGACGTGCAGCCGGCGTCGGTCGAGGTCCTGCACGCCGTCGCGACCGGCAGCATCCCGGTGCAGAACGACGAGGAAGAGGCGTACTCGCCGGTCGTGATCCGCACCAAGAGCTTCGACGCGGAATGGATGACCGTCGAGGAGGCCGTGGACCGCATGGAACTCGTCGGACACGACTTCTTCCTGTTCGTCGACGTGCGAACCGATCATCCGAGCGTCGTCTACCGCCGCAAGGGCTGGGACTACGGTGTGATCGCGCTGAGCACCCAGGCGCCACCGTCTGAGGCTCTCGCCTCCTGACCGCTCGACAGAAACGGCTCGGCATCCCGCGGGATGCCGAGCCGTTTCCGTCTACCCTGACTCGCGGCCGTTGCTGAGACGGGGCTGCGCAGGCGGGGTCAGTCGAACATGCCGTCCAGGAGGCTGCCGATCACGAGCCCCCCGAGGATGCCCGAGGCGATGTCGTTGCCGCCGCCGCGCCGACCGCCGCCCCAGCCTCCTCCTCCGCCCCAGCCGTCATCCTGCGGGCGCGAGGAGTCGATGTCGCGCTGGGCCAGCTGCAGCGCCTCCGAGGCGAGGTGGGCGACACGGCGGGCGGCCGCGAGCGCCTCCTCGCGCGTCTCCTCCGCGGGGAGCAGGTCTGCGAGGTCGACTCGCAGTCGCTCGGCCTCAGCCAGACGGGTGCGCGCGTCGGCGCCGATCCATCCGCGGTGGCCCGCGATCAGGCCGCGGGCGACGCCGAGCTGGCGATCCGCGTCGTCTATCGCGTGCTGCACCTGGGGGATGCTGGGCAGCGGATTCTCCGCACGGTACCGTGCGGTGGCGATCGCCTCGTCGAGGGCGGTGTTCGCAGCACGCAGCTGGGAGAGCTCGGCGAACGGGTCTCCGGGGGAGCCGGCGGGGGAGAGGGCCTCAAGCGCCTCCTGAAGCGCTGTCACGGCGGCCGCGACCGCGGGCGTCTGCGGGGCCGTGCGCGCGGCGATCAGGTCTCCGCGCGAATCGGCGACCACCTCGGCGAGCGTCGACTCGGCGCGCAGCGCCTCGATCTCGAAGTCCTCGACCGCGTCGAGGAGGGCGGATGCGCGACGGGTGGCCTCGGTCGCTGTCTCGAGAGCGAGATTGGCCTCCTCGTTCTGCTTGGCGGCACGCCGTCGTTCGGACACGTCGGCGCCGTGCGTGGCGAAGGCGATGAGCTGCTCGGCCTCGGCTGCCGACGCCGCGATCTGGCTCATGGCAGACGGCGCGTAGCGCGCGGACAGCCGGGCGACGGCGTCGCCGGTCTGCGGGATGCGTGCGCTCAACGCCGCGGCATCCGCCCGGACCTGCGCGATCACCTCGGGAGCTCGACGGACCTTCGCGACGGATTCGGCGAGAACGGAGGTCTTCTCGTCGAGCAGGTCCTGGGCCCAGTCGCACAGCTGCGCGATGCGGGCGTTGCGGGTGCGCAGCTCTTCCGGAGTGTCGGGGATCTCGTCGTGGTTGAGCTGGTGCAGCTGGAAGGCTTCGCGCATGTGGGTGCGCACGGCCGCCAGCGCCAGACGCAGATCGGCGGTGAGCGATGCGCCGAGTTCGGCCTCGGCGAAGTCGAGTTCATCGGACGTCGACCGGATGCGCTCGTCGGTCTGAACCAGAGCCTGCTCGGCACGCCGAGCCAGATCGGCGTCGTGAGCTGCCAGCTCTTCCTGCTCGCGCTTACGTCTACCCCAAATTCCAGCCATGAATCGATCCTAGACAGCGGAGCGGATGAGCAGGCTGTGCATCCTTCGGGAGCGGGGCCGGTTCGCTCAGAGCGTCAGGTGATCACTGTGCGGCGAGTCAGCTCGGGCCGCCGCGGAGTCACCAGCCAGCTGACCACGGCGATCGCAAGCGGAAGGGCGACGGCGAGCGCCACGAGCACGGTCCACGGGATGTCGGAGGCGAGCAGCATCCCGCCCGACTGCATCGCGATCCCCAGCGGGGGAAGGATGCCGGCCACGGCACCCGTGAGCGTGCCGAAGCCGGCGATGATCAGGCCCTGCCAGAAGCCGATGCGTCGTCGCAGTCCGTCCGAGCCCCCGACCGCCGACACCGTCGCGTCGTCGGGGCGGCGTTCGAACCTCGCGAGGCTGAGGGCGACCGCGCTCGCGCCGAGCACCAGGGTGGCGACGGCCGCGATGATGGGCGCCATCCACAGGGTGTCGTCCGGCGGCCCGTCCTCCCATCCGGCCGTGAGAGTCCACGACGACGTGCTCAACGTCTCGGCTTGCGCTCCGAGGCGATCGCGCATGTCCAGCGGCACGGCGGTGTCGAACCCGGCGATGACGAGCCGCGGAGCCGTCGTGATCCCGAGTCGGTCCGCCGTCTGAGGCGAGATCGCGACGAGCACGGGCTGAAGCGGGAGATCGAGCGAAATCGCCGGCAGTCGCTCCGTCCACAGCGGCGGCTCCCACGCCGGCATGGCAGGAGACTCGCGCCAGATGTTGCTGGGCAGCGCGCCGTCGACGGCCTGGGCCCACGTCCACGCAGAGATCTCGAGGGTCTGCTCGGTGACGAAGCGCGGATCCGCGGAGATCGCTGCGCCGTCGCGATACGCCGCGAGCTGCGCCGACGTCAATCTCACACCCAGCGCGGTCTCGATCTCGTCGGCGTCGATCACCGAGATGGGGTCGCTCGGGTCCTGGCTGCCGGTCATGAACGACCGATCGCTGTCGATCAGGTACTCATCGGGCAGCAGCGCAAGGGCCCTGACGGATGCCGACGGCATGTCGTCGGCATCCGCCGACCACGGTTCCGGCTGACGTTCGACGACGGCGATCCTGCGGGAGCCCGAGGCATCGGCGAGATCGAGCGCCGCCGCGCCGGCCTCGTCGATCTCGTGCTCGGAAAGGGGGGTGTACTCGCCGCCGGTCCCGGTCGGCACGTACGTGATCGCCATGCTTCCGACGGGAGCCTGGTAATACCAGTTGCGCGCCGACTGGCCGTTCTGCATGGCCACGCCGCTCAGCGCGAAGACGCCGATGAACACCGTCGCCCCGATCGCACCGAAGGCGGGAACCGAACGCGAGGCGTTGGCCGCGGCGTCGCGGGATGCGAGGCGCGCGCTGAGACCGATGCGCGAGAACAGGCGCGCGGTGGTCCAGAGCAGCCAGCGGCCGGAGAGCACGACGCCGAGCTGCACGACGATGGGGCCGATGATCACGCCGTAGGGTGGTGCTGTGCGCAGCGGCGAATCCCACGCGATCGACGGGTCGATGACGGTCAGCGCCACTGCGGCGGCGATCGTGACCGCGAGGCCGACGACGACGAGCACCGAGCCCCAGATCGGATGCGACGGCCGCGCGCGCTGCGGGCGACGAGCGCCCCGCAACGCGCTGAGGACGTCGGAGCGGGCGACGGTGTGCGCGGGGACGGCGGCGGATGCGGTGCCGACGAGGACCGCCAGGGCGACGATGGCGAGGACCATCTCCCAGGGCAGGTGGAGTCCGGGGAACTGCGCTGTGGATCCGTTGTCGACGACGGCCAGGACGGCGGCGCCGGCGCCGATGCCGACGACGGCGCCCACCACGCCGGCGGCGATTCCGAGGGTGGTCCCCTGAAGCAGCACGATCCGGCGCAGATCGCTCGCCGAGGCGCCGACACTGGCGGCGACGGCGAGAGCGCGCTGCTGGCGTCGCGCCGAAACGGCGAATGCGGCGCCGGCGAGCATCACGACGACGTAGGCGGAGAAGAGACCCGCGGCCCCGAGCATGATGAAGATCGACCAGCGCGACGACCAGTAGTCCACGCGCGCCCCCTCGGCGTCGGTGCCGGACATGTCGGGCGGATCCAATGCCACGGCACGGGAGAACGCGACGACTCCGTGCTCGTTGAGTTCCTCGACCTCCTCCCATGAGAGTTCATGCTCGGGCAGATACCACTTCGGCTCACCGCGCACCTCGACCGAGGCCGGGAGGAACAGCGCGGGGACATCGGAGGGGAGCACTGCGGCGGACATCGTGCCTGTCACGGTCAACGATCGTGCGGGATCGGCCAGCTCGACGGTGTCGCCGATGCGCAGACCGAGCCTGCTCAGCGCGGCAGGAGTCGCCATCATCTCGTCCGGGCCCGTCGGCGACCGTCCGTCGATGACATCGAAGCGTCCGGCGAAGCGTGGCTCCCATGTGTACCCGGTCCACGCCTGGATGCTCGTGACCCCGTCAGGGGTCGCGACGCGCACGTTCGCCTCGACGACCTCGATGGACTCGACGTCGTCGGGCAGCAGGGTCGTCGGATCCTCGACGCGTTCGCCTTCCGGGCCCGCCCTCATCGTGGCGGGATAGCCGAAGAACTCCGGCTGCGTCGGCGCCTGCCACAAGCCGTTGCCGGGCAGCCCGCGCACTCCGATCCACGCCTGCGTCCGCCCAAGCTCCGTAGCCACCTGTTCGGCGGGCGTGGCGATCGTGCTCGCTGCGACGACCGTGTACGCCGTCATCGTCGCGATCGGCAGCATCATGAGCGCGCCGATCAAGAGGCTCGACGGCAGGGTGCGCCGCACCTGTCGTCTGGCCAGCCTTGCGGCGACCCGCCAACGCGCGGCCCACGCGCCTCTCGCCGGTGCTGCGTCTCGCGACGCCCCCGGCGTCTCGAGGCGCGACGTCATCCCGCGGGCTCCGTGAGCAGGATCTCCGCGTCATCACGGCGGGTCTGGTCGACGATGCGGCCGTCGCGGAGGAAGACGATGCGGTCGGCGAAGGCGGCATGGCGGGCCTCGTGCGTGACGAGGATGCCGGCTGCTCCCGCATCCACTCGTGCCCGCAGCATCCGCAGCACCGATTCGCCCGTCACGGAATCGAGCGCTCCGGTCGGCTCGTCCGCGAGGATCAGGCGGCGGCTGCCGACGACGGCTCGAGCGATGGCCACGCGCTGCTGCTGTCCGCCGGAGAGATCGTCGGGAAAGGCGTCGAGTCGGTCGCCCATGCCGACCGACTCCAGCGCATCACGGCCGGCACGGTGGGCCACACGACCACGGAAGCCGTCGAGTTCGAGGGGCAGCGTCACGTTCTCGATCGCCGTCAGCGTCGGGATGAGATTGAAGTCCTGGAACACGAAGCCGAGCGACCGGCGGCGCAACTGCGCCAGCTGAGCAGGAGACTGCTCACTGAGGTACGCACCCTCTATGATCACCTCGCCGGTCGTCGGCTTCGCGAGTCCACCGGAGATCGACAGCAGTGTCGACTTGCCGGATCCTGAGGCCCCCATCACGGCGACGAGCTCGCCGCGGCAGACCTCGAGATCGACGCCGGACAACGCCGAGACCGCGGTCGCTCCCTGGCCGTACTGCTGCGTCACCCCCACCAGGCGCAGCACCGTGTCGGTCATCAGCCCCGCTCTGTCCCGGTGAGAGCGGCTTCAGCCTTGGCGGGCCGCCCCCGTTTGGGTCGGTCTGCCGTGAGCTCCAGCCCCATGGCGTGCCGCGGATGCAGGGAGAGCCGCTGTTCGGTGTGATCGAGCCAGCGCACCTCCGCCTCGGCCGCGAAGATCATCGAGTCGATCACGAGGGCCCATGCGAGCTCCTCAGGGCCCTCGGGATCGCTGCCCGCGTACTTCGCCCGCTGGAGGGTCTGCAACTGGGTCAGCGACGCCTTGCGCTGCGTCTGGATCACGGCCGCCACATCGACACCCGGGAGCGTCGCGGCCACGGCGAGCTTGATCGCCAGTTCGTCGCGGGTCGCCTGTGTGCGTACGACCGGCGAGGAGAGCCAATCCGAGACCTCGGCGGTGCCGGCATCCGTGATCTCCCAATAGACGTGACCCTGCTCGTCCGCCTCACCGCGTGCGACGAGCCCGTCGCGCTCCAGGCGCTCCAGGGTGTTGTAGATCTGTCCGACGTTGAGGGGCCAGGTCGAGCCGGTGCGCCGGTCGAACTCGTGACGCAGTTGGTACCCGTAGCACGGGCCCTGATCGAGGATGGCGAGCAAGCTCTGACGGACGGACATGACGACCTCCTGAAGTCATTTCTCAGTATATAGATACGCGGAATCCTTCTCACCATCTGTATGCAGGCGATCTGCAGGTCACGGCCCGGTAACATGAGCAAGGTATGCCCGTAGCCGGCCCATGGCGGCCCGGGCGGTTCACCCATCCGACAGGGAGATGACATCTGTGGCCAATCCTCTTGAGAAGCTGCTGCGTGCCGGTGAAGGGCGCGTCATCCGGCGCCTGAACCAGGTCGTCAAGGCGGTGAACGCCCTGGAGGAGGACATCTCCAAGCTCACCGACGAGGAGCTGCGCAACGAGACCACCGAGCTGCGTGCGCGCTACGCGGCGGGCGAGACTCTCGACCAGCTCATGCCCGAGGCCTTCGCCGCGGTGCGCGAGGCGGCCAAGCGCACGCTGGGCATGCGCGCCTACGACGTGCAGATCATGGGCGGCGCGGCGCTCCACCTCGGCAACATCGCCGAGATGAAGACCGGTGAGGGCAAGACGCTCGTCGCGACCCTCCCGGCCTACCTCAACGCGATCGCGGGCGAGGGTGTGCACGTCATCACCGTCAACGACTTCCTGGCCTCGTACCAGGCCGAGCTCATGGGTCGCGTGTACCGCGCCCTCGGTATGACGACCGGCATCATCGTCTCGGGGCAGACCCCTGCGGTGCGGCGCGAGCAGTACGCCGCGGACATCACCTACGGCACGAACAACGAGTTCGGGTTCGACTACCTGCGTGACAACATGGCGTGGCGCAAGGAAGACCTCGTGCAGCGCGACCACTTCTTCGCGATCGTCGACGAGGTCGACTCGATCCTCATCGACGAGGCTCGCACGCCGTTGATCATCTCCGGTCCGTCGTCAGGGGAGGCGAACCGCTGGTTCGCCGAGTTCGCGAAGATCGCTCGCACCCTCGTCGAGGGCGAGGACTACGAGGTCGACGAGAAGAAGCGCACGGTCGGCGTTCTCGAGCCCGGAATCGAGAAGGTCGAGGACTATCTCGGCATCGACAACCTCTACGAGTCCGCGAACACTCCGCTGATCTCCTTCCTGAACAACTCGATCAAGGCGCTCGCCCTGTTCAAGAAGGACACCGACTACGTCGTGATGAACGACGAGGTCATGATCGTCGACGAGCACACGGGCCGCATCCTGGTGGGACGCCGATACAACGAGGGCATCCACCAGGCGATCGAGGCGAAGGAGGGCGTGCCGGTCAAGGCCGAGAACCAGACCCTCGCGACGGTCACGCTGCAGAACTACTTCCGTCTCTACGACAAGCTCGCGGGAATGACCGGTACGGCCGAGACCGAAGCCGCCGAGTTCATGTCGACCTACAAGCTCGGCGTGATTCCGATCCCCACGAACCGGCCGATGATCCGCAAGGACCAGTCCGACCTCGTGTACAAGAACGAGACGGCGAAGTTCGCGCAGGTCGTCGAGGACATCGCCGAGCGTCACGCCTCCGGCCAGCCCGTGCTCGTGGGCACGGTGAGCGTCGAGAAGAGCGAGTACCTTTCGCGCCTGCTCGCCAAGAAGGGCGTCAAGCACGAGGTGCTCAACGCGAAGAACCACGCTCGCGAGGCTGAGATCGTCGCCCGTGCCGGTCGTCTGGGCGCCGTCACGGTCGCGACGAACATGGCAGGCCGTGGAACCGACATCATGCTCGGCGGCAACGCCGAGTTCCTCGCCGTGCAGGAGCTCAAGTCGAAGGGGCTCGACCCGGTCGAGACGCCGGAGGAGTACGAGGTCGCCTGGGACGAGACCTACGAGGCCACGAAGGCCGTGGTCGCCGAGGAGGCCGAGAAGGTCATCGAGGCTGGCGGTCTCTACGTGCTCGGCACCGAGCGCCATGAGTCGCGCCGCATCGACAATCAGCTGCGTGGACGCTCGGGTCGCCAGGGGGACCCGGGTGAGAGCCGCTTCTACCTCAGCCTCACGGACGACCTCATGCGGCTGTTCCAGTCGGGTGCGGCCGAGGCCATCCTGAATCGCACGAACTTCCCCGACGACGTGCCGATCGAGTCGGGGCTCGTCTCCCGCGCGATCCGCAGCGCGCAGTCGCAGGTCGAGGCGCGCAACGCCGAGATGCGCAAGAACGTGCTGAAGTACGACGACGTCCTCAACCGTCAGCGCGAGGCCATCTACGCCGACCGCCGTCACATCCTCCAGGGCGACGACATCGCCGACCGCGTGCAGCACTTCATCGAAGATGCGATCACGGGTGTCGTGAACGACCACACCGGTGAGGGCCACAACGAGAGCTGGGACTTCGATGCTCTCTGGACCGAGCTCAAGACCCTCTACCCGGTGAGCGTGACGATCGACGAGGTCGTGGCTGAGGCGCAGGGTCGTAAGGGCGGCATCACGGCTGAAGGGCTCACACGCGAGCTGCTCTCCGACGCGAAGATCGCGTACGAGAAGCGTGAGGAATCGCTCGGGGAGGCGGCGACGCGCGAGCTGGAGCGACGCGTCGTGCTGCAGGTCCTCGATCGCCGCTGGCGCGACCACCTCTACGAGATGGACTACCTCAAGGACGGCATCGGACTGCGTGCGATGGCTCAGCGCGACCCGCTGATCGAGTACCAGCGCGAGGGCTACTCGATGTTCCAGTCGATGATGGGGCAGATCAAGGAGGAATCGGTCGGCTACCTCTACAACCTCGAGGTCGAGGTCCGCCGTGCCGGCGAGACCGAGGCGACAGAGGTCGAGGCCAAGGGTCTGGCCGATGGCGCCGGAGATCAGCGCCTGCAGTACTCGGCGCCGGGCGACAACGGCGAGGTCGAGGTGCGCAACGATCGAGGCCAGGTGCAGCAGGCGGCGACCGATCGGCTCCGCCAGGCCGCTGCGGCCCGTCAGGCCGACGCGCAGCCCGAGGCCGAGGCTCCGCGCGGAGCCTTCGGCCAGAAGACGGATGCCGCAGCTCCGGCCGCGGCAAACCGCGAGCAGCGACGCGCCCAGGGCAAGAAGAAGAAGTAGTCGCACAGACGCAGTCGAGGGCCGGTCCGTGAGGATCGGCCCTTCTGCATCCGCCCCGACCAGGCACCTGGGCCGGCCCGGGGACGGGCAATGGAAGAATGACGGGATGAGCACTGCAGAAGAGCCCATCCTCGAGTCGACCCGGGTGGCCGACTGGCTGCGTGACGCCATCCTCGACGGGGTCCGCTCGCCGGGCAGCAGGCTGATCGAAAGGGATCTGGCCGCGGAGTTCGGCGTCAGCCGCGTGCCTGTGCGGGACGCCCTCAAGATCCTCGAGGGAGAAGGGCTCATCGTCCTCCGCCCCCGAACATGGGCGATCGTCCGCGAGTTCACGGCATCCGACATGGCCGATCTCGATGAGGTGCGGTCCGTGCTGGAGCCTCTCGCCTTCCGCCTCGCGGCCGAGCGCCATGATCGTGACGGACTCGCTCGGCTGCGCCGCGTCCTCGAGAAGGAGAAGAGCAGCGCAAGAGCTGAGGATCCGATCACCTCACGGCGTGCCGCCGCGGACTTCCATGAGGCCGTCACAGAGCTCGCCGAGAATCGCCTCCTGCAGGATCTGATGAGGAGCATGCGCAGCAAGCTGCGCTGGGGGCTTTCCCAGCACGACGATCTGATCCACGTGACCGACGAGCACGAGGCGCTGTACGAGGCCATCACGATGCGCGACGGCGACCGGGCGGAGGCGCTGGCCATCGCTCACATCGACAGCGGCCGACGCGAGCGCGAGGCCCACGAACTCGCACTGCGCGGGGCGTCCGACGCGGGCGTGAAGAGCGAGGGTGCATCTCGGCGCTAGGCTTGGGCGATGACCCCATCGCGCCACTTCGATCAGTCGTCGAAGCTCAAGAACGTCCTGTACGAGATCCGCGGAAACGCCCTCGTCGAGGCGGCGCGGTTGGAAGCGGAGGGGCACCGGATCCTCAAGCTCAACACCGGCAACCCGGCGATCTTCGGTTTCGAGGCTCCCCACCAGATCGTCCGCGACATGCTCGCGTCTCTGCCCACCGCACACGGCTACAGCGACAGCAAGGGGATCATCTCCGCGCGTCGCGCAGTGGTCAGCCGCTATGAGGAGATCGAGGACTTCCCGCGGTTCGACCCGGACGACGTCTACCTCGGCAACGGTGTGTCCGAGCTGATCACGATGACCATGCAGGCCCTGCTCGACGAGGGCGACGAGGTACTGATCCCTGCGCCCGACTATCCGCTGTGGACGGCCATGACCAGCCTGGCCGGCGGCACCCCGGTGCACTACGTGTGCGACGAGGATGACGAGTGGCAGCCCTCTCTCGACGACATCCGATCGAAGATCACGCCGCGTACCAAGGCGATGGTGATCATCAATCCGAACAACCCGACGGGAGCGGTGTACTCGAGGGAGATCCTCGAAGGCATGGTGCAGATCGCGCGCGAGCACGAGCTGCTGCTGCTCTCGGATGAGATCTACGACCGCATCCTCTTCGACGATGCCGTGCACATCCCCACGGCGACGCTTGCGCCCGACCTCCTGTGCCTGACGTTCAACGGCCTCTCCAAGACGTACCGGGTCGCCGGCTACCGTTCGGGCTGGATGGTGCTGACCGGTCCGAAGTCCCACGCGAAGGGCTTCATCGAGGGCATCACCCTGCTCGCCTCGACCCGACTGTGCCCGAACGTCCCCGCGCAGCATGCAGTGCAAGCCGCCCTGTCCGGCGTGCAGTCCATCGATGCGCTGATCGCGCCCACCGGACGTCTGCACGAGCAGCGTGACGTGGCGTGGGAGGGGCTCGAGGCGATTCCCGGCGTGTCCTGCGTCAAGCCGCAGGGGGCCCTCTACGCTTTCCCGAGACTCGACCCGAACGTGCACGAGATCCGCGATGACGCCAAGTTCATCTACGACCTCCTGGTCTCCGAGCACATCCTGCTCGTGCAGGGCACCGGCTTCAACTGGCCGACGCCCGATCACTTCCGGGTCGTCACGCTCCCTGAACCGCGCGTGCTGGCCGAAGCCGTCGAGCGGCTCGGGAACTTCCTCTCGAGCTATCGGCAGTAGCGCTCGCCGTCGGTGAGAGCCGGGCGGCCAGACGACGGATGCCGGCCACCAAGGGCGACCGGGGGACGACGTCTGCGATCGGCCGCGCATGCAGCAGCGCGGCATCCGCCGCACGCTGATCGAAGGGGACGAAGACGACGTCGGCGACGCCGCCGAAGCGCTCGAGCGTGCGGCGGATCTGGCCGCGGGCATCGAGTCCGAGCGGGCCGGCGCGCAGCTGGTTCACGACCACCACGACGGGAGTCGGCCCGGTGAGACGTCGAAGCTCGGCGTGATCTCGCAGGAACCGGCTGATCCCGAGAGGATCCGCCGAGGCGACGGCGACGATCGTGTCGGCCTCGGCGAGAGCGGCGGCGGTCGCAGCGTGGCGACGAGGGCCCGTGAGGTCGTACGTGGCCTCGTCGTCGGCGTCGAAGGCGGCGGAGACGTCGACGACCGTCTCCTCGGCCCATCCGCGGCACGCCTGCAACGCGGCCGAGAGACGGGATGCCGATAGTTCGGGCCAGCGGCTCGGACGGTTGATGCCGCCGAGCACGTCGATCGAACCGCCGCTGGTGTCGACGGCCGTCGCCAGCCGGGTGAGTTCGTCGGGATCGAGGGCGCCGAGCTCGGCCCGACGGCACGCCGCCGCGATGCCCGGGTCGTCGTCGCTGAGCCCCAGTAGAAGAGCGATCGACGGTGCGACGGTGTCGGCGTCTACGAGCGCGGTGCGTCGGCCGGTGCGCGCCAGCTCGACGGCGAGCTGGATCGACAGCGTCGAGCGTCCAGGGGCGCCAGGCGGCCCCCATACCGCCGTGATGCGGTGCGGACGAGGGGACCCAGGCTGGTTCGTGCGCGGAGCGTCCGCGAGGAGTGCAGCGGCGACCTCCCAACCACGGGCGGACTCGGGCAGGGGTTCGCTCAGACCGTAGCGGGCGATCAGTCGGGGGTCGCCGTCGCCGAGCGGGACGATGCGCACACCGGCTCGATCGCATGCGTCGACGAGAGCCGGGGTGAGGACCGCCCTGCTCGCCGTGACAACGACCACGTCGATCCCCGAGCGAAGCGGGAGGACGGCGCCTTCCGGCACCACCGCCACGACCTCGACGTCCTCGAGGTCGAGCTCGGCCGCGAGGGCCGCCGATCTCGGCTCGGGGAGGGCGAGCAGGACGCGCATCATGGCGTCGATCCCACGGGCACGACGGACAGAACGGAGCCGCCGGTGATCGCGGCGAGCACGTCGGCGACGTCTGCGCGGTCGATCACGACCTCGACCGTCGTCGCATCGCTGTCGAGCATCCCCTCCGCCTCGACGACGGAGCTGACGATCACATCTCCGACGATGATGCGCGGGGCGTCGTAGCTGCGGCCGTCTTCCCGCGGCGGAGCCTGCCACAGTTCGACCATCGTCCCGGCGGCGACCCCGGCCGGTATGCCCGTGCTGCTCTCGACGACGATCGTCGTGGTTCGGCTGGACTCGGCTTCACCCAAAGCGGTCGTCGGCACGAGTTCTCCTTCTGTCAGCGTTCTGGAGGCGACCATTCCGGGTTCGAGATCCTGCGGGGCGAGGTAGCCGGTCGTGAGCTGGCCGAGCCCGACCTCGACCACTTGGAAGTCGGCCGACACCAGTGCCTCGCCCTGCACGATCGTGCGGCTGGCCTGCAGCACGGGCGTGGTGCGACCGGCTGACGACACGATCAGCCAGACGCCGGCGATGGAGAGGGCCACGAGGACGATCCCGATCACGAACCGGATGTCGGCCCAGAACGCCGGACGCCGGCGCGAGAGGAATGTCATGGCCTCATGGTCACAGAAATCGCGCGTCCGGCTCGAAAGTTATCCACAGGTGGTGGTGCGCGGCCGCGCGCCGGCCCGGGCGGGGGAGAATGGTGGCATGCCTGGTTCCTCGTCCGCCCCGCGCTTCCTTGCGCCCGCCCAGGTCGCTGAGCTCCTCAGCATCGAGGTCGACGAGGTGATCGCACTGGTCTACGAGGGCCGTCTCAGAGGCTCCCAGCTGGGTTCGCCTGCACGGTGGCGCATCGAGGAATCCAGCCTCGCCGAGTATCTCGCCGAGCAGTCGGAGGAGGCGAGGCGGATGGCGCTGTGGCGGCAGGCCAACGAGGCGAGCTTCCCCGAGGTGTGGGGGCCATCCGCGCCTCAGGGCATGTGATCTCCGGCCGTCTGGACGGCGACGACCGCGTCTAGCGGGACGATCAGGAAGCCTGAGACGGCGCTTGCGAGCCGCGCACTTCCCGGTTCGTGCTGGGCCAGATCGAGATGGTCGGCGCCGGCGCGGTCGATCGTGCCGTGCAGCTCCTCGCCGTCCGCCGTGCTGACTCGCACAGTGGCTCTGCGACGCGCGAGATCGCGCAGCACGAATCCGAGTGTCATCCGCTCCCGAAGGGCAGCCGACTGCTCGCTCTGCTCCTCGAGGCTCGTGAGGAGCATTCCGTGGTCGACGGCGATGCCGCGAACAGCGTGCAAGGGGATGATCCTGATCGACGTCGCCACCCGGGGGCCGTCGGACACGACATCGGACGCGGCGACCCAATCCGCGCCGAGCGCGACGAGACGCACGGGAAGCCGATGGACGCCCGCGAGCGTGAGCACGGCCGGAGCCCCTGCGGAGCACAGCATCCGCAGCCTGCTCCGGAGGTCCAGACGCGAGATCCGCAGGCGCTCGGACTCGGCGTCGAGCGCCGCCCGCTCGGCCTCCCACTCGGAGGCGAGCTGGCCCTCGAGATCCTCGAAAACTCGGTCCCATCGCATTCGATAGAGCGTAGGCGACCTCGCAGATGCATGTACGAGTTATCCACAATGATCGCCGCTGCGGCTCACAGCGGCCTCGGTGCGTGTTGTACTGGCGGCAATCTTCCCCGACGGAGAGCACAGACGATGACGCTTCACGAGTATTTCGCACCGCAGCCGACGCCCCGCGCAGACCTGCCGGATCCCGTTCCGCTGCTGCGCAGTCTCACCCAGGGCGTTCTCGAAGTGCTCGCCGGGGTCAGAGAAGTCGATCAGCTCGCCCGCTGGTTCAACGAAGACGCCTTCCGGAGCCTGGTGACCAGGGCGAATCTGTCGGCGAGGGCGCGCAGTGCGAGGGGGGTTTCGCCTGCGCGCCCGACTTTCGAGATCCGGTCTATCCGCACCTCCGACCCCGCCGACGGCGTGGTCGAAGCCGTCGTGATCGTGGCAGGGCCCGGTCGGACGCGCGCGGTGGCGATCCGCCTGGAGGGCCTCGATCGGCGCTGGCGCGCCGCATCTCTCGCGGTGCTCTGAACCGCCGGAGCCGAGACGCGCCCCCAGTAGGCTTGGGGGGTGTCAACACTCAGTGATCTCGCCCAGGCCCAGGGCCGCCTGACCGACAGCGATGTCGAATGGCTTCATCGACTCGCCGGCGACGGTCAGCTCCTCGCAGACCTCGCGTCCGCGGACATCGTGGTCTGGATCCAGACCGACGACGGCTCGTTCATCGCGGTGGCGCACGCGCGTCCGAGCGGTGCGGCCACCCTGTTCTACCGCGACATCGTGGGGGAGCGGGTGCGGCCGCAGTGGCGCACGCAGGTGCAGGGCGCGTTCGAGTCGGGGGAGATCGTCGATTCGTCTTCTCCCGACTGGTTCGAGGAGACTCCGACCAGAGTGCGTGCCGTTCCGATCGTCAACGAGCGCAGGGGATCGGACGAGCCTGCGTCGGTCATCGGCGTGGTGACCAGGCACACGAACCTCGGCGAGGCGAGGACGCCCTCGCGTCAGCAGATCACCTTCGACGAGTGCGCGAACGACCTGTTCCGCATGATCGCTGAGGGGAGCTTCCCCGATCTCGCCGCACCCACGTCACCGCGCCGCGGAGCGCCGCGCGCGTCAGACGGTCTCATCCGCATCGATGTCGACGGCATCACGACCTTCGCGAGTCCGAACGCCCTGTCGGCCTTCAATCGCATGGGCTTCGACGATGAGCTCGAGGGGCAGTCCCTCGCCGAGGTGACGACACGTCTGGTGCCACCCTCCCGTCAGGTCGACGAGTCGCTTCCCGTGGTCGTCACCGGACGCGCTCCGTGGCGCACCGACATCGAGGCGCGGGGAGTCACGGTGTCGCTGCGCGCCATCCCGCTGAAGGACCACGGCACCCGCATCGGTGCGATTCTGCTCTGCCGCGATGTGTCGGAGCTGCGTCACCAGGAGCAGGAGCTCATCACCAAGGATGCGACTATCCGCGAGATCCACCACCGGGTGAAGAACAACCTGCAGACCGTCGCATCGCTGCTGCGCATCCAGGCGCGTCGCACGCATTCCGAGGAGGCGCGCGACGCCCTCACCCAGGCGATGCGTCGTGTGGACGCGATCGCGGTCGTGCACGACACGCTCGCCCAGGGGCTCGCGCAGAAAGTCGACTTCGACGAGGTCTTCCACCGGGTCCTCAAGCTCGTCGCCGAGGTCGCGTCGGCGCCGAACACGCGTGCGCGCACGCAGTCGACGGGCCGCTTCGGGGTCCTGCCGAGTGAGTACGCGACGCCGTTGGCTCTCGCGCTGACCGAGGTCGTCACGAACGCCGTCGAGCACGGACTGGCCGGCAAAGAAGGCGTCGTCACGATCGACGCCAGCCGAACGGAGGAGAACCTGCATGTCACGGTGATCGACACCGGCAGCGGCCTGCCCGAGGGCCGTATCGGCCAGGGACTCGGCACTCAGATCATCCGCACCCTCATCCAGGGCGAGCTCGGCGGCACGATCGAGTGGAAGGGCAGCGAGGGAGAGGGAACCGAAGTCGTCATCGACATCCCGCTGCGCTGGCTGAAGAAGTGAGCCGAGGCAGGTGCCGGTCGCGACAGCCGACCGGAACCTGCCTCGAATCTGATCGACAAGAAAACGGCCCGGGATCCAGAGGATCTCGGGCCGTTTCGTCGTGCAGGTCAGGACGCGCGGCGGGCGCGTGCGGCGCGGCGCTTCAGGGCGCGGCGCTCGTCTTCGGAGAGGCCTCCCCAGACGCCCGAGTCCTGGCTGGTCTCGAGGGCGTACTGCAGGCAGATCTCGGTCACCGTGCAGGTGGCGCAGACGGACTTCGCCTTCTCGATCTGGTCGACGGCCGGGCCGGTGTTCCCCACGGGGAAGAAAAGCTCGGGGTCGACAGTCAGGCAGGCGGCTTTGTCGCGCCAGTCCATGGGGGCTCCTCGGTGTGGATTTCATGAGATGTCGCTGAGCGACGTCTCGGATTGGGGCGGCAGATCGGGGTTCAGCTACCCTGTTCAGATGCGGGCGGATGCCCGCTGTTTGTGATGCGAGCAGAAAGCCCGCCCCACGCCGCTGTGGGAGCACATGACTTTGTCTATTCTGTTACATGAATGTTTCGAAATCAAGACTTTTCCTCCTTCTCATTCGATTCCCAGGAGACATCGTGCGTGCACCAGGACTCGCTCTCGCGGCGGCAGCCGTGCTGGCCGTCGAAGGGGCGGCGCTGATCGTGTTCGCGCTGATCGAGCTGTTCGGAGTCGGAGCGGGCGACGCATCGTCGTTGCCCACCGCCCTCGCCCTCATCGTGCTGACCCTGATCGGCGCGGTCGCGCTGCTCGCATTCGCATTCGGCGCGCGAGCCGGACGATCGTGGGCGCGGTCGGGGGGGATCGTGTTCCAGGTGCTGGCCGTCGCGATCGCGTTCGCGGCGCTGACCGTGCAACCCGTCGTGTGGCCGTTCGTGCTCGGCGTGGGGCTGCCGGGCGTCGCGGGATTCCTGCTCCTGATCGCGAGCGCGAGAGCTGAAGGCGGACGCGCCCCCGAGGCCTGAGCCGCCGGCGGGCGTCAGGAGTCGATGCCGAGGAGCTTGCGCAGGCGTGCGACGTGCCCTGTTGCCTTGACGTTGTAGAGCGCGAGCTCGATGATTCCCTGCTCGTCGAGCACGAAGGTCGAGCGGATGACGCCTTCGATGATCTTGCCGTAGTTCATCTTCTCGCCCCATACCCCGTAGGCCGTGTGCACGGAATGGTCGGGGTCGCTCAGGAGCGTGAAGGTGAGACCGTCGCGGTCGCGGAACTCGGCGAGCTTCGCCGGCTCGTCGCGGGAGATCCCGATCACGCGGTAGCCCGCGCCCTGCAGCGACGAGATGCTGTCGCGGAAGTCGCACGCCTGCGTGGTGCAGCCGGGTGTCATCGCCGCCGGGTAGAAGTAGAGCACCGTCTTCTCGCCGCGGAGGTCCGCCAGGCGGACGGTGCCGCCGTCCTGGTCGAGCAGGGCGAAGTCAGGGGCAGCGGTTCCGGGTTCCAGTCGCACAGTCACCTGCACAGCCTACCGGCCGGGTGTCTGCTCGGCCTTGTCCGCGAAGGTCTGCAGCAGCCGCTGAAGGGAGTCGAGACGGGCACGTCCCGTTTCGCCGAGCTCGCCGCGCTCCGCGGCCTCGATGAGTGCGCAATCGGGGGCGTCGGCGAGGTGGGTGCAGCCGCGCGGGCAGTCTTCGGCGATGAGGGCGAGTTCAGTGAAAGCCGCGAGGATGTTCTGCGGTTCGACGTGCCCGAGTCCGAAGGAGCGCACACCGGGCGTGTCGATGACCCAGCCGCTGCCCGCAGGGGTGCGATACCGGAGTGACACGGTCGACGAGGAGGTGTGCCGCCCGCGCCCCGTCACCTGGTTGACGTGGCCGGTCGCGCGCCCCGCGCTCGGCACGAGCGCGTTCACGAGGGTGGACTTGCCGACGCCGGAGTGTCCTACGAAGACGGTCGAGTGCCCGATCAGCGCGGCGCCGATCTCGTCGAGCGGCATGTCGCCCGTGGCGCTCGTGAACACGCGGAGGGCGTCGAGCCCGTCGAAGTGCTTCAGGAAGTCGGACGGGTCGGCGAGGTCGGTCTTGGTCACGACGAGGAGAGGGCGTATGCCTGCATCGAGCGCCGCGACCAGGTAGCGGTCGACCAGTCGGGCTCGAGGCTCCGGGTCGGCCGCGGCGACCACGACGAGCATCTGGTCGGCGTTGGCCACGATGACGCGCTCGACCTGATCGGTGTCGTCCGCGCTGCGCCGCAGCAGGGACGTGCGCTCCACGATGCCCACCATGCGGGCGAGCGTGCCTTCGTCGCCCGAGGTGTCTCCGACGACGCGGGCACGATCGCCGGTGACGATCGGCGTGCGACGCAGCTCACGCGCGCGGGTGGCGGTGATCGTGCGCTCCTCGGGGGTGTCCTCGCCCATCAGCACCGAATAGCGCCCGCGGTCGACGCCGAGCACGCGGCCGATCCGGGCGTCCTCGTGGGCCGGACGCCGTTTCGTGCGCGGCCGATTCGCCTTCGGATTGGGGCGGGAGCGGATGCTCGACTCGTCGTACTCGTCGAAGTCGTCGTCGAGTTCGTCGTCGTCGTTGAGCCAGCTCACGCGGAGTCGCCTCGCAGCATCCGCTCCCAGAGCAGGGTGAACTCCGGGAGGGTCTTCGCGGTGGTGCCGATGTCGTCGATCTCGACTCCCGCCACCCGGAGGCCGATCAGTGCACCCGTGGTGGCCATGCGGTGATCGTGATACGCGGCCCACGTGCCGCCGTGCAGCTCCCGGGGGATGATGCGCAGGCCGTCCGGCAGCTCTTCGGCTTCGCCGCCGAGGGCTCGCACGTTCTCGATCAGCGCCGCGATCCGGTCGGTCTCGTGCAGTCGGATGTGCCCGATGCCGCGGATGGTCGTCGGGGCGTCGGCGAACACCGCAAGGCCCACGAGCGTCGGTGTGAGTTCGCTGGCGGCCGACAGATCGAGGTCGACGCCGTGGATCCCGCTGCCGGCGCGTACGGTGAGCGTGCCGCTGTGACGGCCCACGTGGGCGCCCATGGCCTGCAGGATCTCCGGCAGCAGATGCCCAGGCTGCGTCGAATGCACGGGCCAGCCCGTCACCGACACGGCGCCGCCGGTGACGAGGGCGGCGGCGAGGAACGGTGCGGCGTTGGAGAGGTCGGGCTCGATCGCGATCTCCTTGGCGCGGGGAACCCCGGCTTCGACGAGCCATTCGCCGGTCGCAGGCCGTTCGATGCGGATGCCGCGGCGGCTCAAGGCCTCGATCGTCATGTCGATGTGCGGGAGGCTCGGCAGGTGCTCACCCGTGTGGACCAGGTGCAGACCGACGTCGAAACGGGGGGCGGCGAGAAGCAGCCCTGAGACGAACTGGCTGGAGGCGGAGGCGTCGATCTCGACGCGCCCGCCGCGGATGCGCCCGTGACCGCGGATCGTGAACGGCAGGGCCCAGGTGCCCTCGTCGTCGATGTCGACGCCGAGGTCGCGCAGAGCGCTGATCAGGCCGCCCATCGGGCGATGCAGCGCAGTCTCGTGCGCCGTGAGGTGAACATCGTTCTGTGCGAGCCCCGCGAGAGGTGCGATGAAGCGCATGACCGTACCCGCCTGTCCGCAGTCGATCGTCGTGCCGCCTCCGAGCTTCGCGGGGGTGACGACGAGGTCGGGGCCGAACTCGCTTCCGGCATCCACCTCTTCGATGCCGACGCCGAGAGCGCGCAGCGCGTCGACCATGCGACGCGAGTCGTCCGAGTGCAGCGGCGAGATCAGCCGGCCGGGGCCGTCGGCGATCGCGGCGATGATCAGCTCGCGATTCGTCAGCGACTTCGAGCCGGGGATCGTGACCGTGGCGCGCACGGCGCCCTCGGCGGCGGGCGCGGCGTAGACGCCCTGGACGAGGGGAGGGGAATACCTGTTGGCGCTCATCGGTTCCCACTTTAGTGAACGCGGATGCAGGCCCGACGGATCGGGACCGGCATTCGCCGAGAAGGAGAGAGCATGCTCGCAACGCTTGAGCGCGAGTCGGTCGACCTCAGCGTCCTAGACTGGCCGGTGATGGATGACACCGCAACCGCAGACACGGTCAGCGACCCTCGGCGCGAGTTCGAGGAGCAGGCGATCCCGTACATGGATCAGCTGTACGCCGCTGCCATGCGCATGACGCGCAATCCGGCCGACGCCGCCGACCTCGTACAGGAGACCTTCGTGAAGGCATACGGCTCATGGGCCACCTTCACGCAGGGCACCAATCTCAAGGCGTGGCTGTACCGGATCCTCACCAACACGTACATCAACATCTACCGCAAGAAGCAGCGCGAGCCGTTCCAGGGCACGATCGACGAACTCGAGGACTGGCAGCTCGGCGGCGCCGAATCGACGACGGCTTCGCACAGCCGGTCAGCGGAGGCGGAGGCGATCGACCGGATGCCGGCATCCGTCGTGAAGGACGCTCTCCAGGCCGTGCCGGAGGATTTCCGGCTGGCTGTGTACCTCGCGGACGTCGAGGGATTCGCCTATCAGGAGATCGCCGACATCATGAAGACCCCCATCGGCACCGTGATGAGCCGTCTGCACCGTGGCAGGCGGATGCTGCGGGAGCTGCTGGCCGACTATGCCGTGGAGCGGGGCATCGCCGCGGCTGACACGAGGAGCAGGAAATGAGCGACTGCGGCTGCAACAAGGCGCGTCAGGATCTGGAGGAGTACCTCCGCAACGAAGTGTGCAAGACCGAGCACACCGAGATCCGCGAGCATCTCGAGAGCTGCCCGTCCTGCCGGGATGAGGCTCTCGTCGCGACCACCCTCACCGAGGTCGTCGCGCGCGCCTGCAAGGAGACGGCTCCTGAGGAGCTCCGCGACCAGGTCTTCGCGCGACTGCGCGAGGTGCAGGCCGCCCAGCACTGATTCGGCGTCGCACACCGTCAGTAGGGTGGAGGCATGACCTCCCTCGATGCGCGCGCTGTTCCCGTCGATGCCGTCTCCGCCGAGACTCTGGCCGCAGCCGGATTGGACTATCGACTCGCCGATCTGAGCGATGAAGCGACCGCGCAGAGCTACCAGCGCGCGGTCTCGCGGGGATTCCTCGGTGATGAGCCCGACGCGCAGGCCCTGGCGTTCGGGCAGGCGCCGTTCCAGGCCAGGCGCAACGCGGCGGTGTACGACCCGGCCTCGCCCGCGGCCGACTTCCCCGTCGCGACCGTGAACTCCTGGGTGACTCCGCTCACGGTGCCCGGCGGCGCCGCCGTCGACATGTGGGCGATCAGCGTGGTGACGGTCGCGGCGACCCACCGCCGCCGCGGGATCGCGCGCGCCCTGCTCGAAGGCGAACTGCGTGCGGCCGCCTCGGCGGGAGTGCCCGTGGCCGGCCTCACGGTCTCCGAGGCCACGATCTACGGGCGGTACGGATTCGGGGCCGCGGTTCCCACGGTGCGACTCGACATCGACGCACGTCGGGCCGGCTGGGCGGGGCCGACGCCTTCCGGGAGGATCGAGTACCGCGAACGAGAGCAGCTCGCCGATGATCTGGCTGCGGTTCATGAACGCGCACGGCTGCGCCGCCCGGGGCAGATCCCCGGGTGGCGGACGCGCTGGGAGGGGTTCGCGGGACTGTCTCCCTCCGACACCGAGCGCGACAGGGTGCGCGGCGTGCGGTACCTCGACGACGAGGGCGAGCTCCGTGGCGTGCTCGTGTACACGCTCTCCGAGAAGGGCGGTTCCTTCCGCTTCGGTCTGCACGTGCGGATGCTCGTCGCCGAGACGCCGGATGCCACCGCGGCGCTGTGGCGCTTCGCGCTCCAGCACGACCTGGTCGACGACGTGACCGCCGATCTGCGTCCGACGGACGACCCGCTTCCGTGGCTCGTCGCCGACCCGCGCGGTGTCGTGCAGACCGTGCACGACCACGGCTGGCTGCGCATCCTGGACCTGCCGACTGCTCTCGCCGCGCGACACTGGTCTGCTCCGCTCGACACGGTGCTGCGTGTGGAGGATCCGCTCGGCTTCACGGCGGGGGACTGGCGTCTGCGAATCGACCAGTCGGGCGCCGCCGTCGTCGAGTCCGCCGCGGATGACGCCGTCGACGCCCGGCTCGGCGTGGCCGCGCTGTCGGCTCTCTACGCGGGCGGAGTCTCGGCTTCCGCACTCCACGGTGCCGGACTGATCGACGCCGACCCCG
The DNA here is from genome assembly GCF_044987465.1 of Microbacterium sp. ZW T6_19. Classification (NCBI taxonomy): domain Bacteria; kingdom Bacillati; phylum Actinomycetota; class Actinomycetes; order Micrococcales; family Microbacteriaceae; genus Microbacterium; species Microbacterium sp. ZW T6_19. The sequence goes on from NZ_JBJDRH010000010.1 coordinate 28,541, forward strand.
GAGTCGTAGAGCGCCTCGACCGGGCGTTCGCGTCTTTCCCCGCCCCGTCGCTAGACATCTGGTACTGAGCGGCTCCTGCGTCGCACCGGGCGGCGTCAGCCCCGCGTGGTGCTCAGAAAATAATCTTTACAAAATAATCGGAAAGGTCTTTACCGGAAAGAACCTTTACTATAACCTCGCTTCGAGACGGACTTCATCCGCTCTGCTCGACAACAGTCAACGAAGCCCTTGAGACGAGGTTCCCATGCTCGACAACCGCTGGAGGAAGACCCTTCCTCTCGTCGCCGGCGCCGCCGCGCTCGCGCTCGCGCTCGGCGGATGCGCCCCCACCGGCGACAGCCCGTCCGCAGATCGACCCCTGCGCATCTGGTCGGGGTCGATGACCCCCATCGCGAACAACTTCAACCCGTTCGCGGTCGACACGGCCACGCACATGACGTACGGCGCGATCTACGAGCCGCTGTTCTTCTTCAACCAGCTGTCCGCAGACGACCCCGTCGGCCTCATCGGGGACTCCTACGAGTTCAACGCCGACGGCACAGTGCTCACCATCAAGATCAAGCCCGACCTGAAATGGAGCGACGACAAAGACCTCACCGCCGAGGACGTCGCGTTCAGCCTCGGGTACGCGTCCAACCTCGACCCCGACATGGTGTCGGCCGACGCGACAGACGCGACGACCGTCGTGGTCACGTACAAGACCCCGAAGTTCACGTCCACGTCGATGATCCTCGGCTCCACATGGATCATCCCCGAGCACATCTGGGCCGACATCACCGACGTCCTCGCAGAGACCAACCCGAACCCGATCGGCTCGGGCCCGTACAAGCTCAAGGCATTCACGGAGGCGGCGTACACGCTCGAGGCGAACCCGCTGTTCCGCGAGGGCGAACCCGATGTCAAAGAGGTGCAGGACGTCGGCATCGACTCGAATCAGTCGTCCGAGGATCTGTTGAAGACGGGCAAGCTCGACTGGGTGGGGCAGTTCGTCGCGAATCCTGACGGGATCACCTCGAACGGGCACATCAGCACGATGAATCAGCAGCAGGACCCGACGGTGATCACGACGTGCGCCGACGTCTCCCTCGGCTGCGAGGGCGCGCAGACCGACCTCGCAGTGCGGCAGGCGCTGAACGTCGCGATCGACCGCGGCGCCATCACCGACAAGGCGTTCGCGGGCCTCTCCGGAGTCGCCTCGCCGAGCTTCGCCCTGCTGCCTCGCGACGAGAAGTGGCTCGGCGATGCCGAGCTCGCCGAGAGTCCGCAGGAGGCGGATGCCGCTGCTGCGGCCGAGATCCTCGAGGCTGCGGGCTACACGAAGGACGATGACGGGTTCTACGGCAAGGGCGGGACGCCGATCGAACTCGATCTCTTCTCGCCGGACGGGTGGACGGACTACAACGACGCAGCCAAGCTGATCAGCGCTCAGGCGGCGAAAGCGGGCATCCGTGTCAACGCGCGCACGGTCTCCGAAGCCGAGTACTGGAGCCAGGTCGCGAACGGCCAGTTCCAGCTCGCGCTGTACGGTCTGACGCAGTCGCTCGTGGCCGATCCCTACTCGAACTACGACCAGTACTTCGCCACGCCCGCCACCGCCGAGGTCGGACAGACCCCCGAGAAGGGCCAGAACTACGCCCGATACACGAACCCGGTCGTCGATGCCGCGGTCGTCCAGGCCGGCAGCACTCTTGACGAGGCCACGAAGAAGGCCGCGTACACGACGATCCAGACGGAGATCGCGCGCGACCTGCCGTACATCCCGGTGGTGCTGAACGCCTCGCAGTCGTTCTTCAACACCTCGGACTTCACCGGATGGCCGACCACCGACGACATGTACGCGGCGCCGCTGCCGTATCTGTCCACGGCATCCGCCGTCGTCCTGACGCACCTGCGTCCGGCGAAGAAGTAGGGAATTCCCGTGGATCGATCCCTGGAGAGGAGGATGGCATGAAGTTCTGGATCCGCCGCATCGTGTTCTATCTCGTGACGCTCTGGGCAGCCATCTCCCTCAACTTCCTCCTGCCCCGCATCCTGCCGGGTGACCCCGTCGCGATCATGTTGGGAAAGCTCCGCCGCGGCGGACGTCAGCTGTCGCAGGAGACGGTCGACGCCGTCACCGCACTGCTCGGAGGCGACAAGGGATCGAGTCTGTGGGAGCAGTACCTCGCCTACTGGGGTCGGATGCTGCACGGTGATCTCGGCGTCTCCTCGACCCGATACCCGACCCCGGTGGGCGAGCTCATCGGCCAGGCGCTGCCCTGGACGGTGACGCTCGTGGGAGCGGCCACCATCATCTCGTTCGTCCTCGGCATCATCGGCGGGGCGTGGGTGGGCTGGTTCCGCGGCACCTGGGTCGACCAGTTCGTGCCGGTCACCACCTTCCTGCAGTCCGTTCCGTACTTCTGGCTGGCGCTCGTTCTGGTGGCCGTGTTCTCGGTGCAGCTCGGGATGCTGCCGATCATCGGCGCCTACGACGTGTTCGAGTATCCGTCGGGGCCGGAATGGAGTCTGCCGTTCTTCGGAAGCGTGTTCGTGCACGCTCTGCTGCCCGCCGCGACGATCGTCATCTCTTCGGTCGGCGGCTGGCTCCTGGGGATGCGCAACATGATGGTGCAGACCATGGCCGAGGACTATGTGCTCACGGCCGAGGCGAAAGGGCTGAGGCCGTCCCGCATCCGCAGCGCCTATGCGGCACGCAACGCGTCGATTCCGAGCCTGGCAGGATTCGGGATCGCGCTGGGCTTCGTCGTGGCCGGTTCCATCGTCACCGAGCAGGTCTTCAGCTATCCGGGCATCGGCAAGCTGATGATCCAGGCGGTGCAGGGACTCGACTACGCCCTGATGCAGGGTGTGTTCCTGGTGATCACGCTCACGGTGCTGGCCGCCAACTTCCTCATCGACCTCCTGTACGGCTTCATCGACCCGAGAGTGCGACGCAATGGCTGATCTCCTCACGGCGCCTGCCGACACCACGCACGCGTTGGCGGTGTCACGAGCCCGGCGGACCCTTCCCCCTCTGTCGGGCAAGCTGATCACCGGCATCGTCATGATCGCGGCGATCGTGGTGTTCGGTCTCGTGGGCCCGCTTCTCACGCTCGATCCGCGGGACGCGGGCTTCGATCCGCTGCTGCCGCCGAGCCTCGCGCACCCTTTGGGCACGACGAAGCTCGGCTACGACGTGCTCGCCCAGGTCGCTGTCGGCACGCAGGGGTCGTTGTTCGTCGGCGCGGTCGCCGGTGTCGTCGCGCTGCTGCTGGCCCTGATCTTCGGTGTGCTCGCCGGGTACTTCGGAGGGGCGCTCGACGAGATCCTGATGCTGCTGACGAACATCATGCTCGTGATCCCCGGTCTGCCGCTCGTCATGGTCATCGCGGCCTACGTGCAGCACACCGAAGGGCTCGGAGCGCTGGCTCGCAGTTCGCTGCTCGTCGCGCTCGTGCTCGGGATCACCGGATGGGCAGGGTCGGCGGTCGTGCTTCGGGGCACGGCCCGCTCGTTGCGGACACGCGACTACGTCGCCGCCTCCGTGGTCGCTGGGGAGCGGCCGATGCGGGTGATCTTCGTCGAGATCCTGCCCAATCTCGTGCCGCTGCTGGCGGCCCAGCTCATCTTCGGCGTCATCTTCGCGGTGCTGGGGGAGGCCGGTCTTTCCTATCTCGGTCTGGGGCCGACGGGATCGATCACGCTGGGGACCGTGCTCAACGATGCGCAGACGGGCCAGGCCGTCGGCAGCGGCGCGTGGTGGTGGTTCGTGCCGCCGGGCGCGATCATCGCGCTGATCGGTACGGGGTTGTCTCTCATCAACTTCGCGATCGACGAGATCGTGAATCCGAAGCTCCGGCTGGCGCCCGCCGCGGCCCGCCGCCAGCGCCGTGCCCGTCGCTCCGGGCGAGGCATCGGCGGAGAGGAGGCCATCGCATGAGCGTTTCCGAGGCCGTTCTGACGGCGCGGAATGTATCGATCGAATACGAGGTGGATCCGCCTGTGCAGGCCGTGCGAGACGTCTCGCTGACCCTGAATCGCGGTGAGATCCTCGGACTCGCAGGAGAGTCCGGGTGCGGGAAGACGACGCTCGCCTATGGGGTGAACCGCCTTCTCAAGGCGCCGGCGCTCATGACGAGCGGGTCGATCACCTTCCACGACCGCTCAGGGATCGACATCGACGTCGTGGGTCTCGACGGAGAGGGTCTGCGGGCGTTCCGGTGGGACAAGATCTCGATGGTGTTCCAGGGAGCGATGAACTCTCTGAACCCCGTGATCGACGTGCGGGCGCAGATCTTCGACATCTTCGACACGCATCGTCGGGGGATGTCGCGGCGGGACAAGCAGGCGAGGGCGGAGGAGCTGCTCACGCTCGTCGGGGTCGACCCTGCTCGATTGTCGTCGTTTCCCCATGAACTCTCCGGTGGCATGCGGCAGCGCATGATGATCGCGATGGCGCTGGCGCTCGACCCGCAGGTGATGATCATGGACGAGCCGACGACCGCGCTGGATGTCGTGGTGCAGCGTGGAATCATCCGAGAGATCATGCGGCTGCGGGAGCGTTTGGGGTTCGCGGTGATCTTCATCACGCACGATCTGCCGATGCTGATCGAGATCAGCGACCGGATCGCGGTGATGCTGCAGGGGCAGATCGTCGAAGAGGGCACGGCGGAGGAGATCTACCGAACTCCGAAGCACGAGTACACGAAGCGGCTGCTCTCGAGCTTCCCGTCCCTGACAGGTGCGCGGGGTGATTTCGTGCGTACGGGTGCGAGCCAGGAGGGCGTTCGATGAGCATGAAGACGGCAGCAGGGACATCACCGGCCTTGGAGGCGCGGAACCTCGTCAAGGACTTCCATCTGCGCTCCGGCTTCCGCACCTCATCGCTGCACGCGGTCAAGGACGTGTCGTTCACGGTGGCGGCGGGGAAGACGGTCGCGCTGGTGGGGGAGTCGGGCTCGGGGAAGTCGACGATCGCGCGGATGCTGATGAAGCTGGAGACGCCGACATCGGGGCAGATTCTGCTAGACGGGAAGGCGACGGGCAGACGAGGGCGAGAACTGGCCGCGTATCGGTCCGAGGTTCAGATGGTGTTCCAGGATCCGTTCGCGTCCCTCAACCCGTTCCACACGATCGTGCACCATCTGGAGCGTCCGATCCGCCTCCACCATCCGCGGCTGACGGGGGCTCAGGTCCGCGAGCGGGCTCTCGAATTCCTCGAGCGGGTGCGCCTCTCCCCGGCCGAGTCGTTCGCAGATCGACGACCGCACGAGTTGTCGGGCGGGCAGCGGCAGCGGGTGGCGATCGCGAGGGCGCTCGCCCCGGGGGCGCGATTCATCGTGGCCGACGAGCCCGTGTCGATGCTGGACGTGTCGATCCGGCTCGGAGTGCTGAATCTGCTCGCCGATCTTCAGCGGGAAGAGAACCTCGGCGTCCTGTACATCACCCATGATCTTGCGACCGCCCGCCACTTCAGCGACGAGATCATGGTGCTCTACAAAGGCGACGTCGTCGAGCGGGGCCCCGCGGACGAGGTCATCCTGAACCCTCAGCACGACTACACGAGGACCCTTCTCGCCGCCGCACCCGAACCCGAGAATCTCGGACGTCTGCGCGACGAGGTCCGCGCCGAACTCGGCGGCCTCTGACACCGCACCGATTCGAATCGTGCCGACGCCCCGCCTTCCTCCCGAGGGCGCGCCGCTCGAGCGACTCGCAGTACACCCACCAGCAGCGAAAGGAGCAACCATGTCGCAGATCGACCCCGGGACATCGTCGTGGCTGCGCCTGCGCAACGACCGCGAGGCGCTGCGGTTGTTCCTCGAGCACGGCGCTCTCACCCGCAGTCGCCTCGGCGAGCTGTCGGGGATGTCGAAGCCGACCGCGACCCAGATGATCGCACGGCTCGAGCGCGCCGAACTGCTCCACCCCGTCGGCGAGGTCGCCGGCAGCCGCGGTCCCAGCGCGGTGAGCTGGGGCGTTCGCGACGACCAGGTCACCGGAGTCGCCGTGAACATGCTCGACGACGGCATCCAAGCGGTCCTCGTCGATGCGCTCGGTGCCGAGCATCCGACCGTGGAAGTGCCCACGCACGGCGAGCATCGTTCGCCCGAACGAGACGTCGGACGCGCGATCCATGCCGCCTGCACCGCGTCGCGCGTGGACCGTCGCACCGTCGAGACGGTCGTCGTCGGACTCCAGGCCGCCGTCAGCGGCGACGCCGACACGCTCTCGCTCACGGACTCGCTGCCCGGCTGGCCCTCTTCCGGTTCCCGAGCTCGGATCGAGACCGGACTCGGCGTCTCTGCGATGCTCGAGAACGACGTCAATCTCGCGACGATGGCTGAGCGTTCGTTCGGCGTCGCCCAGGAGGCCGGCAGCTTCGCACTCCTGTGGATCGGCGTGGGTCTCGGTATCGGCATCGATCTCGACGGCGTCATCCACCGCGGAGCCCATGGCGGAGCGGGCGAGATCGGCTATCTGACCGTCTCGGCAGGCCCTGGTGAACCGGGGGCGGTGACGACGTCCCTGCTCGGCTCCGCGTTCGTGTCGGAGCTGGCGGGTGCTCCCCGGTATCCGGCGGGGTTGGCCGCGCTCGCCGCCGACGACGGCGCACTGCGTACGATCGCCGAGCGGATCGCCGTGACGATCGAGCCCGTGCTCGCGGTGCTCGACCCCCAGCTGGTCGTGCTGGGCGGTCCCACCTCGCTGGCAGGCGGCGGGCGTCTGGCGGAACTCGTCGCGGCGCGCACGCGCAGCGACGAGCGCCCGATGCCGGAGGTCCGCCTCAGCAGCACCGGCGACAGCGCCGTGCTCGCTGGCGCGCGCAGTCTCGTCGTCGAGCAGATCCGCACCCGCCTCGAAGACCGAATCCCCACGCAGTGACCACCGGTCACGAACACAGAGAGCACAAGGAGAGCAGATGAAACTCGCCATCGTCGGCGGTGGATCGACCTACACCCCGGAGCTGATCGACGGCTTCATCCGGCTTCAGAAGGAGCTTCCGATCGAAGAGCTCGTCCTCGTCGACACCGATCAGACGAGGCTCGATCTGGTCGGCGGCATGGCACGACGCATGTTCGCCCGTGGCGGCCACCCCGGTCGCCTGACGACGACGAGCGATCTCGTCGCCGGTGTCTCCGATGCGGATGCGGTGCTCGTCCAGCTGCGCGTCGGCGGTCAGGACGCCCGCGAGCAGGATGAGAGCTGGCCGCACGACGTCGACTGCATCGGCCAGGAGACGACGGGCCCCGGCGGGCTCGCGAAGGCGCTGCGCACGGTTCCGGTGGTGCTGCGCATCGCCGACGTCGTGCGAGCGCATGCCAAGCCGGACGCCTGGATCGTCGACTTCACGAATCCGGTCGGCATCGTCACCCGTGCGCTCCTCCAGGCAGGTCACCGTGCCGTCGGGCTGTGCAACGTCGCCATCGGGTTCCAGCGCCGGTTCGCGGCGGAGGCGGGTGTCGAGGCCGATCGCGTGACGCTCGCCCACGTGGGCCTGAACCACCTCACCTGGGAGCGTGGTGTCTTCGTCGACGGCGTCGACACGCTGCCCCGTGCTCTCGAGACGCGCCTCGGCGAACTCGCCGACGAGGTCGAGCTGGCTCCTGCGCTCCTGGCGCAGCTCGGCGTGATCCCCTCGTACTACCTGCGCTACTACTATGCGCACGACGAGGTGCTGCACGAGCAGAGGCACGCGGCCACGCGGGCGCAGGAGGTGCGGGCGATCGAGCACGAGCTGCTCGCGATCTATGCGGATGCCGCCGTCGACACCAAGCCCGAGATCCTCGAGAGACGCGGCGGCGCGTTCTACTCCGAAGCGGCGATCGAGCTTCTCATCGCGATCCGCGGAGGTACGGATCTGCCGCGCGTGGTGAACCTGCGCAACGACGGTGTGCTGCCCTTCCTGCCCGACGATCACGTGATCGAAGTGCCCGCCCGACACGTCGGCGGCCGTTTCGTGGCCGAGCCCGTCGCGGCTCTGCCCGACGACATCACCGGGCTCATCAGCGCGGTCGCCGGGTATGAGCGCCTCGCCCTCGACGCCGCGCTCCACGGCGGGCGCGACCGGGTGCTGCGCGCCATGCGCGCCCATCCGCTCGTGCTGCAGCACGATCGGGCCGAGAAGCTCACCGATCTGCTGCTCACGGCGAACTCCCGATTCCTGGAGTGGGCGTGACCTGCGAATCCGATCTGATCCTCGCAGTCGACGGCGGCGGCTCCAAGACCGACGTCGTACTGCTCGACACCGACGGCGCCGTGCTCGCGTGGGAGCGCGGGCACGGTTCGAGCCCGCAGCTCGAGGGACTCGACGAGTCGGTGCGCATCATCGACGCGCTCGTCGACCTCGTGCTCGACGGTCGCGACACTCGGCGCCTGGCGCATGTCGGGCTCTACCTCTCCGGCCTCGACCTGCCCGATGAGATCGACGCGTTCCGCAGTGCGATCGAGCATCTGCCCTGGGCTCGAGGGCCGCACGTCGCCGAGAACGACCTGCACGCCTTGCTCAGGGCGGGCACCGACGCGGCGGACGCGGTCGCCGTCATCTGCGGCACCGGCATGAACGCGATCGGCGTCCGCAGCGACGGCGCCGTCGTGCGGTTCCCCGCCCTCGGCCCGCTCTCCGGCGACTGGGGCGGAGGGAGCGAACTGGGCGACGCCGTCGTCTGGCATTCCGCACGGGCGGAAGACGGCCGAGGCCCGTCGACGAGTCTGCACGCGATGCTTCTCGACGCGGTCGGTGCTCCCAGCGTCAGCGCGCTCATCGAAGATGTGCACCTGGGACGGCGCGACGACGGTTTCGCGCGGCTCGCCCCGCTCATCTTCGACGCGGCGCTGGCAGGCGATGCGGTGGCGCGCGGTGTCGTGCAGCGACAGGGCGACGAGGTCGTCTCGTACGTCGCGGCCTGCATCGCACGTCTGGGATTGCAGGACCAGGACGTGCCCGTCGTGTTCGGCGGCGGGGTCGCACGGGCCAGGGATCCGCTGCTGCTCGAGAGCATCGCAATCGGACTCGCAGAGCGGGCGCCGCGTGCGAACCTGGAGATCGTCGACGCTCCGCCCGTGCTCGGTGCTGCTCTGCTCGCACTCGGCGACGGGGGAGCGGATGCGGCCGCGCTCGCGCGCGCGGCGGCTTCTCTGAGCACGGATGAGCGGTTCTCTCAGCGGCTGACGGCATCCGTGCGCTGACCTGGAGCGCAAGAAAGGGCGCCTCGACCTTCCCGGTCGAGGCGCCCTTTCGTGTACGTGCGGGTCAGCCGAGGGTGAGCGCTTCGCGCAGCAGTGCCGCCTGCTGTGCAGCGTGCACCTTCGAAGAGCCGGTGGCGGGCGAGGCCGACGCGGGCCGCGAGACGGGGCGGAAGGTGCGGTCGCCGGGAACATCGGCGAACGCGAGGGCGAGGAACGGCCAAGCCCCCTGATTCTCTGGCTCCTCCTGAACCCACACCAGCTCGGCGTTCGGGTACGAGTCGGTGATGGCCTTCAGCTCGTCGATCGGCGTCGGATACAGCTGCTCCAGGCGCACCAGCGCGATCTCGGGGTTCGGGTTCTTCTCGAGTTCCGCGCGCAGATCCCAGTGCACCTTGCCGGAGTGCACGAGCACGCGCTTGACGGCGGAGCGGTCGAGACCGCGGTCGTCGTCGAGCACCGGCTCGAATCGACCGCGGGTGAACGCCTCCACCGGGCTCGTCGCACCGCGCAGGCGCAGCATGGCCTTGGGCGTGAACACGATCAGCGGCTTGCGGGGCCGGGCGTAGGCCTGACGACGCAGCAGGTGGAAGTGCGATGCCGGAGTGGACGGACGTGCGACGATCATGTTCTCCTGCGCGCACAGCTGCAGGAAGCGCTCGATGCGGGCCGACGAGTGGTCGGGTCCCTGGCCCTCGTATCCGTGGGGAAGCAGCAGCGTCACGCTGGACTGCTGGCCCCACTTCTGCTCGGCCGCCGAGATGTACTCGTCGATGACCGACTGGGCGCCGTTGACGAAGTCGCCGAACTGCGCCTCCCACAGCACCAGCGCCTCAGGAGCCTCCACCGAGTATCCGTACTCGAAGCCGAGCGCGGCGTACTCGCTGAGCAGCGAGTCGTAGACGAAGAAGCGGCCCTGCGAATCCGACAGGTTCGACAGCGGCAGCCACTCCTGACCGTTCGCACGGTCGTGCAGCGTCGCGTGGCGCTGCACGAAGGTGCCGCGGCGCGAGTCCTGGCCGGCGAGACGCACGGTGGTGCCTTCGACGAGCAGCGAGCCGAAGGCGAGGAGCTCGCCGAAACCCCAGTCGATCCCGCCGTTGCGGCTCATGTCGAGACGCTTGTCGAGCAGCTGCTGGATCTTCGGGTGCACAGTGAAGCCCCCGGGCTTGTTCACGAACGCGTCGCCGATGAGCTGGATCACCTCGTTCGGAACGCCGGTGATCTCGGGGGCGCCCACCTGCTCGTCGACCGGCAGCAGATCGGGAGCGATCGGGGTCGCACCCGTCTCGGCCGCGTGCGTCTCGGCGAATGCGATCTCGAGGCGGTTCTGGAAGTCGGCCTTGGCCTGGTCGTACTCCTCCTCGGTGATGTCGCCGCGGCCGACGAGCGACTCGGTGTAGAGCTTGCGCACCGAGCGCTTCGCCTGGATCAGGTCGGTCATCAGCGGCTGGGTCATCGAGGGGTCGTCGCCCTCGTTGTGACCGCGGCGGCGGTAGCACACCAGGTCGATCACGACGTCTCGATGGAAGCGCTCGCGGTATTCGAACGCCAGCTGAGCGACATGGATGACGGCTTCGGGGTCGTCGCCGTTCACGTGGAAGACGGGGGCCTGGATCGTCTTGGCGACGTCGGTGGAGTACACCGAGGTGCGGCCGTCGTTCGGCGTGGTGGTGAAGCCGACCTGGTTGTTCACGACCACGTGGATCGTGCCGCCCGTGCGGTAGCCGCGCAACTGCGACATCTGCAGAGTCTCGACGACGACGCCTTGGCCCGCGAAGGCCGCATCGCCGTGGACGAGGATGGGCAGCCAGGTGAACGTGCCGATCGGCTTGCGGTCCTGCTTGGCACGCACGATGCCTTCGAGGACGCCGTCGACGGTCTCGAGGTGCGAGGGGTTCGCTGCGAGGTAGACGGGCAGTTCGGCGCCGTCCTCGGCGACGAAGGTGCCCTCGGTGCCGAGGTGGTACTTCACGTCACCGGAACCGCGCTGGTTGCCCGGAGTCTGGTGACCCTCGAACTCCTGGAACACCTGGCCGTAGGTCTTGCCGGCGATGTTGGTGAGGACGTTCAGGCGTCCGCGGTGGGCCATGCCGATCGCGGCGCCCTCGAGGCCCGCGTTCGCGGCGCCCTGGAGGATCTCGTCGAGCAGCGGGACGAGGGATTCTCCGCCCTCGAGCGAGAAGCGCTTCTGCCCGACGAACTTCGTCTGCAGGAAGGTCTCGAACGCCTCGGCCTCGTTGAGCTTGCGGAGGACCCTCAGCTGCTCGTCGTGGCCGGGCTTCTGGTACTTGACCTCGACCTTCTCCTGGAACCACCGGCGCTGCTCGGGGTCCTGGATGTGCATGTACTCGATGCCGAGGGTGCGGCAGTAGGAGTCGCGCAGCACGCCGAGGATGTCGCGGAGCTTCGCGATGCGCTTGCCGCCGAAGCCTCCGGTGACGAACTCGCGATCGAGATCCCAGAAAGTGAGGCCGTGATTCTCGATCTCGAGGTCGGGGTGCGAGCGCTGCACGTACTCGAGCGGGTCGATGTCGGCCATCAGGTGCCCGCGCACGCGGAACGAGTTGATGAGCTCCTGCACCCGGGACTGCTTGTCGACGCGCTCGGCGAGGTCGACCGCGATGTCCGGGTTCCAGTGGATCGGAGCGTAGGGGATGCGCAGAGCGGCGAAGATGTCCTCGTAGAAGCCGCGCTGTCCGATGAGCAGCTCGTGCACCTTCTTCAGGAACTCGCCCGATCCGGCGCCCTGGATCACGCGGTGGTCGTAGGTGCTGGTGAGCGTGATCGTCTTGCCGATCGCGAGCTCGTTCAGCGTCTTCTCGCTCGCGCCCTGGAACTCGGCCGGGTACTCGAGCGCGCCGGCGCCGATGATGCAGCCCTGGCCCTTCATCAGACGGGGAACGGAGTGCACCGTGCCGATGCCGCCTGGATTGGTGAGCGACACCGTCGTGCCCTGGAAGTCCGCCGCGGTCAGCTTGTTGCCGCGGGCACGGGTGACGAGGTCCTCGTAGGCGATGAGGTACTCGTTGAACGTCATGGTGTCGGCGCGCTTGATGCTGGGAACCATGAGGGCGCGGGTTCCGTCGGGCTTCGGCAGATCGATCGCGATGCCGAGGTTGACGTGCGCCGGGGCGACGACCGACGGCTTGCCGTCTACTTCGGCGTAGAACACGTTCTGGCTGCGGAACTCGTCGAGAGTGCGGATCAGCGCCCAGCCGATGAGGTGCGTGAAGCTGATCTTGCCGCCACGGGTCCGGGCCATGTGGTTGTTGATGACGATGCGGTTGTCGATCATCAGCTTCGCGGGCACCGTGCGAACGCTGGTCGCGGTCGGAACGGTGAGCGACTCGTCCATGTTCGCCGCGAGGGTCTTGGGCAGGCCGCGCAGCGGGGTGACCTTGTCCTCGTCGACGGGGGCGGCGACGGAGCTGGCTTCCTTCACCGCCGGCTTGGGAGCCTGGGCGGGGATCGGAGCGGATGCGGCCGGCTTGGCGGTCGTGCGGGCGACGGGCTGGGCGCCGATGACCGGGATCGGGGCGGTCACGGGGTGAGTGGTCTCGGTGGGAGCGGCCTGACGAGCGGAGGATCCGGCCGTGTCGGCCTCGTACTTCTCCAGAACCGGCCACCACTCCTTGTCGACGGAGTCGCGGTTCGTCTTGAACTGCTCGTAGAGCTCTTCCACGAGCCAGGAATTGGCTCCGAACCCCCCGTCGCCCCCGCCGCCGGTCACCTGGTTCGACACGCTCGATCGCCCTCTTTCATCGCTGAATCTCACATGTGCTCGCGCAGGCGCAGGATGCGCTCGGGTCTGCACACTCTCGACCATCAAGCCTAACGTGTTTCCATCGCCGATTCGTCGCGACGGCGCGCCACGCGGCGGCATATCTCGCTACCGTGGAGACATGGAGTTCGCAGGCAAGCAGCCCACCGTCGATCTGACCTATTCGGACGTCTTCCTGGTGCCACGCCGATCGGGTGTCACGAGCCGCCTGCAGGTCGATCTGACCCCGCACGACGGCACACCGGCGACGCTGCCGCTGGTGGCCTCCAACATGAACTCCGTCACCGGTCCTCGGATCGCCGCCGTGCTGGCCCGTCGCGGTGGGCTCGGCGTGCTGCCTCAGGACATGCCTCTGCAGGATCTCGACGCGGCGATCCGTGACGTGAAGTCGCAACCCGTGCTGTGGGACACGCCCATCGTTCTGCCTCCTTCGGCGTCCGTGGCGGATGCTCTCCGGCTGCTTCCGGCGACGGCAGGGCACGGCATCGTGGTGGCGACGGGCGACGCCCCGTACGACGTCGAGGCGATCCTCGGCATCCTTCCGGCCACCAGGCTCGCCACCGCACTGCTCGATGCGCAGCTCGGCGACCTCGTGCACGCGGGCACCCCGGCGCTGGACGCGGACGACATCGGCTCGGAGCGCCACGCCTTCGACGTGATCACCGAGGCGGGCGTCGAGATGGTCTCGGTCGTTCACCACGGCCATCTCGTCGGAACGCTCAGCGCACGCAGCGCCCTGCGCTCCACGCTGTACGGTCCGGCTCTCGACGCCGACGGGCGCCTCGCCGTCGCGGCGGCGATCGGCATCAACGGCGACGTCGCCTCGAAGGCTAAGGCACTCGCGGGTGCCGGCGTCGATGTGCTCGTCCTCGACACGGCCCACGGCCATCAGGAAGGGATGCTGCGTGCGCTGTCCGAGGTGTCCGCTCTGGGCCTGGGGCTTCCGATCGTCGCCGGCAACATCGTCACGGCCGAGGGCGTGCGCGACCTGGTCGAGGCGGGGGCATCGATCCTGAAGGTCGGCGTGGGCCCGGGGGCCATGTGCACGACCCGCATGATGACGGCGGTCGGCCGCCCGCAGTTCTCGGCGGTCCTCGAGACCGCAGAGGCCGCTCGCGAACTCGGCGCCCACGTCTGGGCCGACGGAGGAGTGCGCTATCCGCGGGACGTGGCCCTGGCTCTCGCCGCGGGAGCGGCATCCGTCATGATCGGGTCGTGGTTCGCCGGCACCATCGAGGCCCCGGGCGAACTGCAGCGCGACACCGACGGCCGCCTCTACAAGGAATCGTGGGGGATGGCCTCGACGAAGGCGGTGCAGGCGCGCTTCGGCCGCCTCGACGCGTACGAGCGCGCCCGCAAGGAGCTGTTCGCCGAAGGCATCTCCTCGTCGAAGATCTACCTCGACCCGTTGCGCCCCGGGGTGGAGGACCTGCTCGACATGATCACCTCAGGCGTCCGCTCGTCCTTCACCTACGCCGGCGCCTCGTCGGTGCCCGAGTTCCATGAGCGCGCGCACGTGGGTCTCCAGTCCGCGGCCGGATACGAAGAGGGCAAGGCCCTGCCGGTGAGCTGGTAGGAGCCCCGGCATCCGCCCCTCACACAGCCCGATTCGGTACAATCGTGACCACCATGGACGACCCTCCCAGTTGCAGTAGATCGCCCCATCGCCCGCCTCTCGATAGCGAGAGGAGACTCTGATGGATTACATCCTTCTGGGCGTGGGGCTCCTGCTCACGATCGGGACCGGCCTGTTCGTCGCGAGCGAGTTCGCTCTGGTCAATCTCGATCGTGCCGATCTCGAAGCTCGCCGAGCGCGCGGCGAAACGAGGCTGTCGCTCACGATCGGCGCACTCCGGCACACATCCACGCACCTCTCGGCTGCACAGCTCGGAATCACGCTGACGACTCTCCTCACCGGTTACACGATGGAGCCGGCACTGTCGAATCTCCTGCGGCCGACTCTCACGGCCTGGAACATCCCCGAAGCGGCCATCGCTCCCATAGCGACCATCGTCGCGATGGTCGTCGCGACAGCGCTGTCGATGATCCTGGGCGAACTCGTCCCGAAGAACTTCGCGCTGGCGCTGCCGCTCGCGACGGCGAAGCTCGTCATCCCGTTCCAGGTCGCGTTCACGACCGTGTTCAAGCCGGCTGTGATCGTGTTGAACGGCAGCGCCAACGGCGTCTTGCGCGGCATGGGCATCGAGCCCAAGGAAGAGCTCTCGGGTGCGCGCACCGCCGAGGAGCTCTCCTCTCTCGTGCGTCGTTCGGCGAGCGCCGGTGTGCTCGAGGAGGACACCGCCACCCTGCTCGATCGCACTCTGACCTTCGCCCGTCTCACAGCCGCCGACGTGATGACTCCTCGCCCGAGCATGCATGCGATCGCTGCGGGGGATTCTGCGGACGACGTCATCCAGCTCGCCCGCCGCACGGGGCACAGCCGCTTCCCGGTGTACGACGACGACCTCGACGACATCACCGGCGTCGTGCACCTGAAGGCGGCGATCTCCGTGCCGCGTGACCGCCGGGCCGAGGTGCCGGTCGGCGCCCTGGCCACCGAGCCGCTGCGCGTGCCCGAGACGGTGCACGTCGACGGACTCATCTCCGAACTGCGCGCCCGCGGCTATCAGCTCGCCGTGGTGGTCGACGAGTACGGCGGCACGGCGGGACTGGTCACGCTCGAAGACCTCGTCGAAGAGATCGTCGGCGAGGTCTCGGACGAGCACGATCGCACCAGGGCCGGAGTGATCGTGGGCCGAGACGGCGTCACGTTCCCCGGCGAGCTGCGCCCGGACGAGCTGCGCAGCCGCGCCGGCGTCGACGTGCCCGAGGGCGACGTGTACGACACCGTCGCCGGCTACGTCATGAGCGTGCTCGAGCGCGTTCCTGTCGTGGGCGACGAGGTCCCCCTCGATTCCGGGCTCCTGCAGGTCGTGCGGATGGACGGCCGTCGTATCGACCGCATCCGCTACGTCCCGAGCGCGGACACCGAGGGGGTGGAGCGATGAGCGACTGGGCAGGAATCGTCTGGCTCGTCGTGCTGCTCCTCGGCAACGCCTTCTTCGTCGGCGCAGAGTTCGCCGTCATCTCCGCGCGCCGCTCGCAGATCGAGCCCCGTGCCGAGATGGGCTCACGTCCGGCCAAGACCGCGCTCTTCGCGATGGAGCATGCGACGCTCATGCTCGCGACCTCGCAGCTGGGCATCACGATCTGCTCGCTGCTGATCCTGAATGTGTCGGAGCCTGCGATCCACCACCTGCTGGCGGCGCCCATGCACGCCTTCGGATGGGCGGATGCCGCGGTCGACGCGGTGTCCTTCGCGATCACGCTTCTCATCGTGTCGTTCCTGCACGTCGTGTTCGGCGAGATGGTGCCCAAGAACCTCGCCTTCTCGGTTCCCGATCGCGCCGTGCTGCTGCTCGCCCCGCCGCTGGTGTGGGTGTCGAAGGTCTTCATGCCCGTCATCTGGGTGCTGAACGCCTCGGCGAACGGCGTGCTGCGTCTCTTCCGCGTCGAACCGAAGAACGAGGCAGCGTCGACGTTCACGCTCGAGGAGGTGGCCACGATCGTCGATCAGTCCCGCCGCGAGGGCATTCTCGCCGATACGGCGGGTGCGGTGGCTGCGGCCGTGGAGTTCACGGACAAGAAGGCCCGCGACATCGCAGTGCCGCTGAGTCAGCTCGTGACGCTTCCGCCGTCGACGACGCCGGATGACATCGAGAAGGCCGTCGCGCGCTACGGGTTCTCGCGATACGTGATCGTCGACGAGACGAGCGCGCCGATCGGCTACGTGCACCTCAAGGACATCCTGCGCGCCTCGGACGGTCCGAACGCCGCCGCGAAGCTCGCCGAACCCGTGCCGGCCAAGCGCATCCACCACATGGTGCCGGTGCAGGAGGACACGGATCTCGAGGACGCGCTCGCCCTCATGCGCCGTGCTGGTCGCCACCTCGCGAAGGTGCGCGACGCTCACGGCGAGACCATCGCGGTGCTCTTCCTCGAGGACATCCTGGAAGAGCTGGTCGGCGAGGTCCGCGACGCGACCCGTCGGGTGCGCGGTCACTGACCGCGCACCCGAACCGGGTCAGCGCCAGCGTGCGCGCTCGTACTGGGGCGGCCAGGCCACCTCGGCGTCGAGCTCGTGCGCGGCACGGAGCGCGAAGTGCGGATCGCGCAGCCATTCACGACCGGCGAAGATCGCATCGGCCCGGCCCTCGACGAGCACCTGCTCGGCCTGGGCCGCCGCCGTGATCAGCCCCACGGCCGTGGTCGGGATCCGGCCGCCCTGGCGGACGGTCTCGGAGAGCTCGACCTGGTAACCGGGGAACACGCTGATCTGCTGGTGGGCGACGAGCCCGCCGCTGGAGACGTCGATGAGATCGGCGCCGTGCTCCTCGGCCCAGGTGGCGACGGACGTCGCCTCCTGCGCGTCGAAGCCGCCGGGGGCGTGGTCGGTGGCCGAGATGCGCACGAACAGCGGCACGTCGGCGCCGACCTCGCCGCGCACGGCATCGACGACGCGCAGCAGCAGGCGCGCCCTGTTCTCCAGCGTTCCGCCGTACTCGTCGGTGCGGAGATTCGACAGGGGAGACAGGAACTGGTGCAGGAGATAGCCGTGCGCGCCATGGATCTCGATGACGTCGAACCCGGCATCCACCGCGCGACGGGCCGACGCGGTGAAGGCTGCCACGATCTCTTCGATGCCGGCGGCGTCGAGGGCGACCGGTTCGGCGAATCCTTCGAAGGCCACAGCCGAGGGCGCAGCGGTCGTCCAACCGCCGTCCGAGGCGGGGACCGAGCCGCGGTCGGCCGCCCAGGGCCACCAGGTCGACGCCTTGCGACCGGCGTGGGCGAGCTGGATCCCGGCCTGCGCCCCGCGGTCGTGGATCGCCTGCACCACGGGAGCCCAGGCATCCCGCTGCTCGTCGTTCCACAGTCCCGCATCGCGCGGCGAGATGCGCCCCTCGGGGACGACGGCGGTCGCCTCGGCGACGACGAGGCCCGCGCCTCCGGAGGCGAACTGGGCGAGGTGGGTGTGATGCCACTCCTGCACGACGCCGTCGACGGCGCTGTACATGCACATCGGCGACACCCACAGGCGGTTGCGGAACGTGACGGATCTGATGGTGGAGGGGGAGAAGAGGATGCTCACGCTTCGACGGTAGTGTCTTCGCGACCGGGTGAGGGCCGTCGCACTAACGTGGAGTCATGGTCGATGTCCGCACCTGGTCGCGCAGCGACACCGCGCAGTTCGTGCACGTGCCGACGCCGAGTGACGACAAGTACTCGCGTGGAGTCGTGGCGCTGCGCACGGGGTCGGCCGCGTACCCCGGAGCTGCGGTGCTCGGGGTCGAGGCGGCATGGCGCACCGGCGCCGGATTCGTCCGGTACGTCGGCCAGGAACGGCCGGCGGATGCCGTGCTGGCCCGCCGTCCGGAAACCGTCGTCGGCGCTGACGTCGGACGTTCGCGCGTAGGCGCCTGGGTGATCGGGTCGGGCACCGACCCGGCGGAGCGCACCGACGACGAGAGCCGGGCCCTCCGCGAGATCCTCGCCGGCAACGTTCCGGTCGTGATCGACGCCGGTGCACTGGATCTGGTGACCGGCGCAGCCGCTCCTTTCGTGATCACCCCGCACGCGGGAGAGTTCGCGCGTCTGCAGGAGACCCTGCGTCTGCGGGCCGCGACGGGGGAGAGCTGCGAAGATGCCGTCGTGCGGGTCGCTCGAGCGGTCGGCGGCGCAGTTCTGCTCAAAGGCTCTCGCACGCTGATCGCCGATGAAGCCGGCGTCGTCCTCGCCGTCGAGGAGACCACCTCGTGGCTGGCGACGGCCGGCACCGGCGACGTGCTGGCCGGAGTGATCGGCGCCGTCCTGGCAGCGAACCCCGCTCGTCCCATCGCGGAGGCCGCTGCGGCAGGCGCCTGGCTGCACGGCCGGGCCGCGCGGATCGCCGCCGGAGTCATCGGAGCCGGCGTCGTGGGCCGCGGTCATCCCGTGGTCGCTCTCGACGTGGCGAGGGCTCTGCCCCGAGCCGTCGGGGACGTCCTCGCGTGACGCGCTCGGGCAGCGCGCGGACGGCTGTCCTGTGGACCGCCTTCCTGCTCGTGCATGCGGTGGTCGCCGTGGCCGGATGGATCTTGCCCAGCCAGCCGATGGGCGACGTCGTGCTCGTGTACGAGCCCTGGGCGGCGTCGGCTCTGAGCGGCGGGCCGATCGTCGGCGTCACCGAGACCTGGGTGTACCCGCAGCTCGCGCTTGTGCCCATGCTCGCCGCGAAGATCCTGTCGCTGCCTCTGATCGGCGGCCTGGGCGCATCCGGGGCCTACCTGATCGCCTGGGCGCTCATGATCACCGTGCTCGACGCGCTTGCTTTCGGAGTTCTCACGAGGCGCAGCTCGGCCCAGCCACGCCGGATCGCGGCGTGGTTCTGGTGCGCCGCACTGCTGTTTCTCGGTCCCATCGCGCTCTACCGCATCGATGCGGTCACGGTGCCGTTGGCGGTGAGCGCCGGGTTGTGGCTCACGCGCCGACCCGTCATCGCGGCCGCGCTGCTCACGGCCGGCGCGTGGATCAAGATCTGGCCGGGTGCGCTGCTCGTGGCGGCCGTCGTCGCAGGCAGGGCGCGGTTGCGGATGCTGTTCGCCGCCTCCCTTGTGACCGCCGCAGTGGTCGCCGTCCTCTTCCTGCTCGGCGCCCGCGCCGAGATCTTCGGCTTCTTCACAGAGCAGACCGGGCGAGGGCTGCAGATCGAGGCCGTGGCGGCGACGCCGTTCCTCTGGCTCGCGATGACGGGAGGCGCACGCATCGAGTACAGCTTCGACATCCTCACGTTCCAGATTGTCGCCCCCGGTGCGGATGCCGTCGGCTCCGTGCTCACACCGCTCATGCTGCTGGTCGTGCTCGCCGTGGCCGCGATCGGGGCGGTCAAGGCCGTTCGGCGAGCCGCGTTCTCTCGGCTGTTCCCGCCGCTCGCCCTGTCGCTCGTCGTGGCGTTGATAGCCGTGAACAAAGTCGGCTCGCCGCAGTTCCAGACCTGGCTCTTCGCCCCGGTGATCCTCTGGCTGGTGCTCGATCGAACCAGGGCGAAGGTTCCCGCGGCCATCGTCCTCGCGCTGGCCGCTCTGACCTGCCTGGTCTACCCGCTGAACTACGACGCTCTGCTGCGGGCCGAGTTCCTGCCGATCCTCGTGCTGAGCGTCCGAAACATCCTGCTCCTCGTCCTTCTCATCGTCGGCATCCGCGCTCTCGTGCGCGTGCCATCCACCCCACCCGCAGTCAAGGAGTGACCATGCTCATCGCCTTCTCCGTCGCACCCAGCGGCGCCCCGTCAGACGGCTCGGACCGCGACGATGCCTCCGTGCACGACGCGGTCGCCGCCGCGGTCAGAGTCGTCCGGGAATCTGGTCTTCCGCACCGGACGACCAGCATGTTCACCGAGGTCGAAGGCCCCGATTGGGACACGGTGATGGATGTCGTCAAGCGGGCGACCGAAGCCGTCATGCCCTTCGGGTCACGCGTGTCGCTGGTGCTGAAGGCCGACATCCGTCCCGGATACTCGGGAGAGCTCGACGCGAAGATCGAACGCCTCGAGCAGGCGATCGACGAATCTCCCGACCGGTAGCATGGACAGGTGAATCCCTCGACTGAATCGAGGGGTGCGGCGAAGAGGGCGCTCCTCTCCCTCGCCATCGGCAGCTTCGGAATCGGCATGACCGAGTTCGTCGTCATGGGCCTTCTGCCCGACATCGCGACCGACCTTCTCCCGACGCTCTGGGCATCCAGCCCCGAAGACGCTCTCAGCCAAGCAGGCTGGCTGATCTCGCTCTACGCACTCGGCGTCGTCGTCGGAGCCCCGACCATCGCCGGGTTCGTTGCACGTTTTCCGCGGCACCGCGTCATGATCGCCCTCGCGCTCGCACTGACCGTCTTCAACGCGCTCACGGTCGTGCTGGCCAGCTTCGAGCTGGTCGGCGCGTCGCGCTTTCTCGCCGGCCTGCCGCACGGCGCCTATTTCGGCATCGGCGCCCTGGTCGCCGCCGACGTTATGGGACCGGGGAACCGGGCCAAGGGGGTCGCCTTCATCCTCACCGGACTGACGATCGCGAACGTCGTCGGCGTGCCGTTCGGGACGTTCCTCGGTCAGCAGTGGGGCTGGAGGGTCGCGTTCGGCGTGGTCGCGGGCGTGTTCGCTCTTGCGACCCTCTGCATCGCCTTCTTCGTGCCCGAGCATCCGGGGGAACCTGGCCGGACGATGCGAGCCGAGCTGCGCGTCTTCCGGATCCGGCAGGTGTGGTTCGCGCTCGGCGTCGGCGCGATCGGGTTCGGCGGCTTCTTCGCCGTGTACAGCTACATCGCCCCCGTCGTCACCGACATCGCCGGCTCGCCCGAATGGGTCGTTCCGATCGTGCTCGTGCTCATGGGACTCGGCATGACCGCGGGCAACCTCGTCGGAGGTCATCTCGCCGACATCAGCGTCAAGCGCACCCTGCTGCTCGGCCTCGCGGTTCTCGCGGCGGTGCTCGTGTTGCTGGCCCTGCTGTCCTTCTGGATCGTGTCGCTTGCGATCATGGTGTTCATCGTCGGCTTCGTCTCGTCGGTGCTCAGCCCGACGATCCAGACGCGGCTCATGGACGTCGCCGAGGACAACCAGTCGATCGCGGCGGCGCTCAACCACTCTGCCCTGAACATCGGCAACAGCCTCGGCGCGTTTCTCGGCGGCGCGGTCATCGCCTTCGGCTGGGGCTTCACCGCGCCCGCCTGGACGGGCGCGGCCCTCGCGCTCGCCGGTCTGCTGATCGCTGTGGTGTCGTATCGTTCGGAGCCCGTTCGGACGGCTCAGGTCCGGTCGTAGAGTGTGGGGATGGACGTCCCCGAAGAGCTGCCGGTCGCCGGAACCGTGGTCCTGTTGCGAACCGGAGAGCACGGCCTCGAGGTGCTGCTGATGCGCCGCCCGGAGCGCGGATCGTTCGCCGGAGCGTGGGTGTTCCCCGGCGGCAGGATCGAAGAGATCGATCGGATGCCGGGAGCGGGGGAAGTCGACGATGCCAGGAGAGCGGCCATCCGCGAGACGTCCGAAGAAGTCGGTCTCGACGTCGGCGAACTCGTCGTGCTGTCGAGCTGGACGCCGCCTGAGGGCATCCCTCGGCGCATCCGCACCTGGTTCTTCCTTGCCAGGTCGTCAGCCGGCGAGGTGCGTGCCGCGGCCGCCGAGGTGGTCGAGCACGCGTGGATCACGCCGGACGAGGCGCTGCGGCGCCATGCGGCGGGGGAATGGATCCTGTTCCCGCCCACCTGGGTGACGCTGCACGATCTGCGCGCCTTCCGCGACGCGGACGCCGCACTCGCCGGGGCGGACCAGGCGAGGTTCTACGTCACGCGGATCGAAGGGACGACCTTCCGCTGGGACGGACTGCGGCTGGAGACGCAGACGCTGCCGTGGACTCTAGCTGTCGAGTAGCCGGCTGAGATGCCCGCCGACGGCATCCGTCTCGATGAGGAAGCCGTCGTGGCCGAAGTCGCTGGTCAGCACGACCGCCTCGTTGCCGTCGAGGGTGTTCGGGATGCTGCGTGCGATGCGATGCTGTCCGTCGACGGGGAAGAGCCGGTCGCTGTCGATCCCGAGGACGAGCGTCTTCGCCGTCACCGTGCGCAGGGCCTCCTCGACTCCGCCGCGGTCGCGCCCGACGTCGTGCGAATTCATCGCCTCGACGAGAGTCACATAGCTGTTCGCGTCGAAACGGCGCGTGAACTTGTTGCCGTGGAAGTCGAGGTACGACTCCACGGCGAAGCGTCCGCCATGGCCGAGGGGTGAGACGTCGGACTGCCAGGAGCGCTGGAAGCGCTGGTTCAACTCGATCGGGCTGCGGTAGTTCAACAGCGCCATGCGGCGCGCGAGCGCGAGACCCTTGTGGGGCCCGTCGCCGTCGGCGAGGTCGTAGTACTCGCCGCCTTGGAACCTCGGATCCATGCGGATCGTCTCGAGCTGCACAGTGTTCAGAGCGATCTGATCGGCTGTGGTGATCGGAGGCGACGAGAGAACGGCGAGACGCTCGACCCGTTCGGGATGCATCAGCGCCCACTCGAGGGCGTGCATGCCGCCCATCGATCCGCCGATGACCGCCGCCCAGGCGTCGATGCCGAGGGCATCGGCGAGGCGCACCTGCGCCGCCACCTGGTCGCGGATCGTCAGATACGGGAAACGGGAGGCCCACTCGTAGCCGTTCGGCGCGATGCTCGCGGGGCCGGTCGACCCCTGGCATCCGCCCAGCATGTTCGGCGCGATCACGAACCATCGTTCCGTGTCGAGCGGTGCACCGGGTCCGACGATGTCCTCCCACCAGCCGGCGGTGGGGTGTCCCGCTCCCGCGTCCCCGCGGACGTGGCTGTCGCCGGTCAGAGCGTGCAGCACGAGGATCGCGTTGTCGCGCGCGGCGTTCAGCTCGCCCCAGGTCTCGAATGCGAGGCGGATGCCGGGCAGCTCGGCGCCGCTCTCGGTCCGGAACGCATCGGAAGACAGGAACTTGCGACCTCCTGCCGGGTCGCCGTCGCGCCAGGCGCCGGTCGCCGGCGGTCGCGCGCGGAGCAGGCGGACGTCGGCCTCCGTCACCGGCGCCGAGGGCACCGTGTCTTCCGAAGTCGTCTGCCAGTCCATGGTTCCATTCTCGCCCGCCGAGGGCACGGTCCGGCGAAGGTTACGCCTATCCGTCGACTACGGTCTTCGTCGCGAGGTGGTCGCTGTTGCCGGCGTGAACCGTCGTCGACGAGAGCACGGTCACTCCGCGCGCGAAGACCTGGTCGATCCTGGTGAGCGGGAAGGCGGCGGGCCAGGTGAGGCCGAGGGAGCCGTCGGTCGGCCTCACCCAGTCGAGCCCGGTGCGCAGGGCGTTCATGGCGGGGTCGGTGGACGCGGCGTTGAAGTCGCCCACGACGACGAGCGCGTCGGCCGGGTCGGCGGTCACGGTGCGGGCGAGGCCGGCCAGCATCGTGTCGCGACCGTCCTGGTGACCCGGTCGGACCGAAGCGGCGTGCAGCACGTAGAGCGCGATCTCGGATTCCGGGCCCTCGACGGCGACTCGGAGAGCGCGCTTCCAGTCGAGTCCGAGCGTGAGAGGTTCGGCTGCCACGATCGGGTACCTGCTCCACACGCCGACCGTGCCGACGGCGTAGGAGTGCGGATAGCGCTCGGCGAGGGCCTCGGACGCGGCCCCGAGGCTGTCGCCGTCGAGCTCGACGAGGGCGATCACGTCGGCTCCCGATGCGGCGAGCTCCTCGGCGGACGCTCCGGCGCCACCGGAATGCGCGCGCACGTTCTGACTCACGATCGTGAGCGGGGCCGCGCTGGACGTCGTCGCCGGAGTCGGCAGGGAGGGGGCGATCGCGATGGCCCAGACGACGACCGGGATCAGGACGAGGAACAGCATGCGCCGGGCGAAGACGATGGCGAGCACGACGGCGCCGAACAGAGCGACCCCCAGCCAGGGGAGAAGGGCTGCCCCGGCGGTGCCGATGGCTCCGGGCACCCAGGTGCAGACGACGGCGAGGAGCAGGCAGACGCTGGTGATCGCGAGAAGTCGCGCGGCTCGTCTGGGTGTTCGTCGAGCGGCGAGGGGCTGTGGTGCAGGTTCGATCAGTGGCTCCTCCGTGCGGGGATTCCATTCTCGCCGGGAGCGCCTGTGCTCCCGCCGAGCACGAGGCGCCGGCCGAACGCAGCGGTGCCCCGGACCGAGATCCGGGGCACCGCTGCGTTCGAACGCGAAGATCAGGCGCGAGCGGCCTCCGACACGCGGCGAGCCGCGGCGAGAGCCTGATCGAGATCGGCCTTGAGGTCGTCGACGTTCTCGATGCCGACCGACAGACGCACCAGGCCAGGGGTGACGCCGGCGGTGAGCTGCTGCTCGGGGGTGAGCTGTGCGTGCGTGGTCGACGCGGGGTGGATGACGAGCGAGCGCACGTCGCCGATGTTGGCGAGGTGACTGAACAGCGAGAGGCTGTTCACGAACTCCCGACCGGCCTCGACACCGCCCTTGAGCTCGAAGGACAGCACGGCGCCGACGCCCTTCGGGGCGTACTTGTTCGCCGCGGCGTACCAGGGGGAGGAGGGCAGTCCCGAGTAGTTGACCGTCGCGACGTCGTCACGGTTGTCGAGCCACTCTGCGATCTCCTGTGCGTTCTGCACGTGGCGCTCGATGCGCAACGACAGCGTCTCGATGCCCTGGATGAGGTTCCAGGCGCTCTGCGGCGCGATGGCCGAGCCGAGGTCGCGGAGCAACTGCACGCGGGCCTTGATGATGTAGGCGAGCGGGTCGCCCACCGCGGCGGTGTAGCTCGCACCGTGGTACGAGGGGTCGGGGATCGTGAGGCCCGGGAACTTGTCGACGTTCTTGGACCACTCGAAGGTGCCGCCGTCGATGATCGCGCCGCCGATCGTGGTGCCGTGGCCGCCGAGGAACTTCGTGACCGAGTGGACGACGATGTCGGCGCCGAACTCGAACGGGCGGATCAGGTATGGGGTCGCGATCGTGTTGTCGACGATGAGCGGAACGCCGCTCTCGTGCGCGATGTCGGCGACGGTGCGGATGTCGAGCACGTTGATCTGCGGGTTGCCGATCGTCTCCGCGAAGAACAGCTTGGTGTTCGGACGGACGGCGCGACGCCACTCTTCGGGGTCGTCCTGGTTCTCGACGAACGTGACCTCGATGCCGAGCTTGGCGAGCGTGTACTTGAACAGGTTGTACGTGCCGCCGTAGATCGAGCTCGACGCGACGAAGTGGTCGCCGGCTTCGGCGATGTTCAGGATCGCGAAGGTCGACGCCGCCTGTCCGCTGGAGAGCACCAGCGCACCGGTTCCGCCTTCGAGGGCGGCGAGGCGCTGCTCGAGCACGTCCTGCGTGGGGTTCTGGATGCGGGTGTAGATGTTGCCGAACTCCGCGAGCGCGAAGAGGTTGGCCGCGTGGTCCGCGCTGTCGAACACGTACGAGGTGGTCTGGTAGATCGGCGTCGCGCGAGCCTTGGTCACCGGGTCGGGAGCGGCGCCGGAGTGGATCTGCTTGGTCTCGAAACGCCAGGTCTCGGGTGCGGACATGATGTTCCCCCTGGAACGTCGAAGCGGGTGGGTGGCGGATGCCGTTGCTGAGAGAGTACGGAAGAACGTCCGGTGTCAACAACGGATGGGAAATGTGACGTAACAACCCGGCTTCCGTGTTCTGACGCGGAACGTCGTACGGTGGAGGCATGGTGAACAGGCGTGCAGTGGTGACAGGTGCGAGTTCGGGAATCGGCGAGGCGACGGTGCGCGCCCTGCGGACCCGCGGATGGGATGTCGTCGGGGTCGCGCGTCGCGCCGACCGTCTGGCGGCGCTCGCCGCGGAGACCGGAGCGCAGGTGATCTCCTGCGACCTGACAGATGCCGACGCCGTCGCCGAGCTCGTCTCCGAGATCGCCGCCACGGGGCCGGTGCACGCGCTCGTCCAGGTCGCCGGCGGCGCGCGGGGCACCGATCGGGTCGAGGACGCGTCCGTCGACGACTGGCAGTGGATGTACGACGCCAACGTGTTGGCGAGTCAGCGTCTGGTCGCAGGCCTCCTGCCGCTCCTGCGCAAGGCTGCGGCGGTCGACGGACACGCCGACACCGTGTTCGTGACCTCGACCGCCGCGCAGGTCGCATATGCGGGCGGCGGCGGCTACAACGCCGCCAAGGCGGCGCAGGCGATGCTCGTGCACGCGCTTCGCCTCGAGCTGAACGGCGAGCCGATCCGCGTCGCCGAGATCGCCCCCGGCATGGTGCACACCGAGGAGTTCACGCTGAATCGTCTCGGGGGAGATGCGATCGCGGCGGAGGCGGTGTACTCGGGTGTGGAGGCGCCCTTGCAGGCGAGCGATGTGGCCGATGTGATCGCCTACGCGCTCGAGGCGCCCGGACACGTGAATCTCGACCTGATCACGATGCGCCCGGTCGCCCAGTCGGCGAACCACCTGCTCGCGCGCGGACCGCTGCGCGTGCGCGCGGGCGAGTGATGCCCGGCCGCACCCTCGCCGAGCTGGCGGCGGACGGTCAGATCGATCCGGGCTGGGCGGAGGCTCTCGCGCCTGTGCAGCCCGTCATCACCGAGCTCGGCGAGCGTCTGCGCGCGGAGCAGGCTGCGGGCAACGGCTACCTGCCGGCCGGCCCTCACGTCCTCCGCGCCTTCCAGCGCCCGCTCGCCGATGTGAAGGTCCTGATCACAGGGCAGGACCCGTATCCGACGCCGGGGCACCCCATCGGCCTCTCCTTCGCCGTCGACCGCGACGTGCGGCCGGTGCCGCGGAGCCTCGGCAACATCTACAAGGAGCGCCAGGATGATCTCGGCATCCCACCGGCGCCGCACGGGGACCTCACCGCATGGAGCGACCAGGGGGTGCTGCTGCTGAACCGGGTGCTCACCGTCCGCCCCGGCGAGGCGGCATCGCACCGCGGCTGGGGCTGGGAGAAGGTCACCGAACTCGCCATCCGCGCGCTCGTCGCACGCGAGCGGCCGCTCGTCGCGATCCTGTGGGGGAGGGATGCGGCGAACCTGCAGCCGCTTCTCGGGGGCACCCCGTCGATCGCCTCGGCGCACCCCTCGCCGCTCTCGGCCAGCCGTGGCTTCTTCGGATCGCGACCGTTCTCGCGCGCGAACGCGCTGCTCGAGCAGCAGGGAGTGGACGGCATCGACTGGCGCGTCGCCGGCGAGCACCCTCTAGGCTGAGCGCATGCAGTTCGAACCCGGCGATCGACGTCGCGTGCTGCCGCGTCATCTTCGCCCCGCTGCGGTCCCCGAGGTGTTCGCCTACGCGATCAGGCCCGCTCGAGCGTCCGATCTCCCGCACATCCGGGAGATCTACAACCACTTCGTGAGCAACTCCGTCGTCACCCTCGATGAGGGGCGCAGCAGCATTCCGTACTGGCGCGAGAAGTTCGCTCTGCTCGCCAGGCTGCAGCTGCCGTTCCTCGTCGCCGTCTCACCGGGAGGCGTCGTGCTCGGATACGCGGTCGCGCAGCCCTGGGCGGGCAAGAACGCCTACCGGTACACGGTCGAGGATTCGATCTACCTGGGTCCGGGAGCCGGCGGCAAGGGGCTGGGAGCAGTCCTCCTGAAGGCGCTGATCGACGCGTGCGAGCAGCGCGGCATCCGCGAGATGGTCGCGGTGATCAGCGACAGCAAGGCGGAGGCGTCCATCCGGCTGCACGCGAAGCTGGGCTTCGTCGAGGCGGGGCGGATGGGACGCGTCGGCCACAAGTTCGGGCGCGAGCTCGGAACGATCTACATGAAGAAGGCTCTGAAGCCGGTGCGGCGGCGGAAGCTGTTCGGGTCAGGTCGCTGAGTCCGGAATCACCGGGATCGCCGCGAGCAGCGTCTGCGTGTACTCCTCCCGAGGATGCCGCAGAACTTCCTCGGTGGTTCCGCGCTCGACGATCCGACCGTCTTTCATGACGACCACCGCATCGCACAGGTTCTGCACGACGCCGATGTCGTGCGACACCATCACGAGTGTGAGTCCGGTGGTGCGGCGCAACTCGATCAGGAGGTCGAGGATCTGCGCACGGACGGTGACGTCGAGCGCTGACAGCGGCTCGTCGCCGACGAGGATGCCGGGGCGATGCACGATGGCGCGAGCGAGGGCGATGCGCTGGCGCTGGCCACCCGAGAACTCATGCGGATAGCGATCGGCCATGTCGGGTTCCAGCCCGACCTGTTCGAGGACCTCCCGGATCCTCGCCGCGTGATCCTCCTCGATGCGCAGCGCCCACAGCGGTTCGCCGATGATCTGCGCCGCGCTCATCCGGGGGTCCAGCGACGCGTAGGGGTCCTGGAAGACGAGTCCGGTCTGGCGGCGCAGCCAGTGCAGTGATCGGGCGGATGCCGTGGCATCCACTGCGCGACCGTCGACCGACACCGTTCCCTTCGTCGGACGGTCGAGTCCGAGGATCAGCTTGACCAGGGTGGACTTTCCGGAGCCCGACTCGCCGATGATCCCGACCGATGACCCCTCGACGATGTCGAGATCGGTCGGCGCGAGCGCAGTCTGAGTGCGGCCGCGCTCCCATGCCGAACGCTTCGGCACAGCGAACTCGCGGCTGAGGCCGCGGGTCTCGATCAGGCTCATTCCGGCCTCCCGTCTGGGCGCCACAGTGTCGCGGTCGCGTCGCGCAGCAGACCCTGGGTGATCGGCGACGACGGCGCCGTGAGAAGAGTCCGGACGGATGCCGCCTCGACGACGCGGCCGTGTTCGAGCACGACGCCGTCGGTCGCGACCTGGGCGAGCACCGCGAGGTCGTGGGTGATGAACATGAGCGACATGCCCTCGTTCTCGACCAGGTCCATCAGCAGCTTCAGGATCTCGGCCTGGATCGTGACGTCGAGTGCGGTGGTCGGCTCGTCGGCGATCAGGAGCTTGGGGCGGCACGCGAGGGCCATCGCGATCGCGACCCTCTGTCGCTGGCCCCCTGACAGCTGGTGCGGATAGCGATCGACGATCCGCTCCGGATCCGGCAGGCGCACGCGCGCGGCCTCGGCGATGGCTCGCTCACGCGCTTCCCGGCGTCCTATGCCGGTGTGGATGCGGATCGACTCGGCGATCTGCCGGCCGACCGTGCGGATCGGATTCAGTGCCGTGCGCGGCTCCTGGAACACGATGCCGATGTCGTCGCCGCGCAGCGCCGCGAGTCCGCGGTCGGGCATGCCGAGCAGTTCGGTGCCGTTCCAGCGGATGCTGCCGCTCGCGCGCGCCCCGTCGGGCAGCAGCCCGAGGATCGCGAGCGCGGTGAGGGACTTCCCCGATCCCGACTCGCCGATCAGACCGAGCTTCGCCCCGTCGGGCACGTCGAACGAGATCCCGTCGACGACGCGGCGCCCGTCGATCTCGATCGCGAGTCCTTCGACCGTGAGGCTCATGCGACCACCCCCGGTGTGTGCACTTCGGCCGCGCGGTGGCGCAGCGTGGGGTCGGTGGCTTCCCGCAGACCGTCACCGAGGAGGTTGAGGGCCAGCACGCTGAGCGTGATAGCGAGCCCGGGCCAGATGACCGAGAGCGGATGGACGCCGATGTAGCGCTGCAGGTCTGCGAGCAGCAGGCCCCAGCTGGGCTCTGTGACCGAGGCGCCGAAGCCGAGGTAGGAGAGCCCGGCTTCGGCGAGCACGGCGACCGCCATCGACCACGACAGCTGCACGATGAACACCGGGGCCACGTTGGGAAGCAGGTGCCGCAGAAGATTCTGGCTCGTCGTGAGTCCGGATGCGCGCGCGGCGAGAACGAAGTCGCTCTGCTGCACCCGACGCAGCTCGGGACGCGTGACGCGGGCGATGTTCACGCCGAAGCCGATTCCGACCGACCAGATCACGACCCAGAGCGAGCCGCCCCACACGGAGGAGATCATCATGGCGATGAGCAGCACGGGGAAGGCGATGAGAATGTCCACGAGCACCGCGATCGTCTCGCGCAGCCATCGTGCGGTGAGTGCGCCGATCGAGGCCAGGACGACGCCGACGAGCGTGGCCACGACCCCCGCTCCGATGCTCACGAAGACCGTGGTGCGGGCACCCGCCATGATCAGACTGAGGATGTCCCGGCCGGTGTCGTCGGTGCCGAGCAGGTGCGGCCAGGTCGGCGGCAGCCAGCGGTCTCTGATCTCCGAGGCCTGGGGGTCGAACGGCGTCCACAGCAGCGAGACGAGGGCGAGCAGCGCCGTGACGGACACGACGATCAGGCCGAAACGGCCCGTCGAGGTGGCCCACAGGCGGTGCAGCCAGCGGGGGATCATGCGGCCTCCCGCTGCCGGGGGTCGATGGCGCGGTGCAGCAGGTCGACGAGGAACCCGACGACCAGCACGAATCCGGTGAGCACCAGCAGCTCGCTCTGCACCTTGATCAGGTCGCGCGTGCCGACGTCTGCGACCAGCATCCGCCCGATGCCGGGGAGCGTGAACAGCTGTTCGATGACGACCGAGCCGACGATGATGCCGGCGATCTGCAACCCGAGCACCGTGATGATCGACAACCCGACGGCGGGGATGCCGTGCTGGACCAGCGCCCGGGTGCGGGTGAGACCCTTGGCAGCGGCCGTGCGGACGAAGTCCTGGCCTGCGGCCTGCAGGGTCGCGCTTCGTACGAAGCGCATGAGCATGGCGCCCTCGACGATGCCGATAGTGAGGGCGGGGAGGATCAACGATTCGAGAGCCTTCCCCGGGGTGGACCAGCCGGTTCGGGGGAATCCCTGAGGCGGCAGCCATCCCAGCCACACGGAGAACACGACGATCAGCATCATGCCCGCCCATACGACGGGAACAGCGGCCAGGGCCTGTGCTCCGACGCTGAGCGCGGTGCCCGCACGGCGCCCGCGCTGCAGTGCGGAGAGCACGCCGAAGGGAACGGCGATCAACATCGCGATCAGCAGCGCGAGAAGCCCGAGCGGGACCGTGACCTGAGCCTTGAGGGCGAGTTCTTCGCCGACCGACGCCCCCGAGAGAAGCGAAGTGCCGAGATCCCCGTGCAGGATGCCGCCGATCCATTCGGCGTACTGCTGAGGCAGCGGCCGATTCAGCCCCAGGGACTCCCGAAGCGCCTCGACCTCGGCGGCGGATGCCTGCGTGCCCGCGATGAGCTGGGCCACGTCTCCGGGGAAGACGCGGAGAGTGAGGAAGATGAGCACGCTCGACACGAGGAGCCCTGCGATCAGCAGGGCTCCTCGGACGAGCGCGTAGCGGAGCAAATCGCGGCTATTTCTCGGAGCTGACGGTGACGCCCGCCAGGTCGATGCGCGAGTTGATCGAGTCCTTCGGGAAGCCGGAGACCAGCGGGCTGACCGCCGTGATCGTCTCACCGTTGTAGAGCCAGTCGGCGGCGTGGTCCTCCGACACGATCTTCGCCGCCTGCGCCAGCAGCTTCGCCGACTCATCGGCATCGACCGTCTCCAGCGCCTTCGTGTACAGGCTCTGCACCTCGGGGTTGTCGTAGCCGAAGTAGTAATCGGGGTTGGCGAAGTTGCCGAAGTCGCGCGGCTCGACGTGCAGCACGAAGCTCAGGTCGTAGTCATGGTTCGTGTACACGTCTTCGAGCCAGGCGGGGAACTCGACGGAGTCGACGTCGAGCGTGACG
This sequence comes from Microbacterium sp. ZW T6_19, assembly GCF_044987465.1. Lineage (NCBI taxonomy): Bacteria > Bacillati > Actinomycetota > Actinomycetes > Micrococcales > Microbacteriaceae > Microbacterium > Microbacterium sp. ZW T6_19. Next base: position 60,602 of record NZ_JBJDRH010000010.1, read on the forward strand.
CCTACCTTCGCGAAGTCCGAGATGAGCACCTTGGGGACGGTCGTGCCGTAGAACGCCGGAATCGTCAGAGTGAGTTCGAGGTCTTCCTGGCCGGCCTCCTTGAGAAGCGCTTTGGCCTTCTCCGGGTCGTAGGAGATCACGTCGGACAGGTCCTGGTATCCGGGGTCGAGCTCGGGGATCGGACCGTACAGAGTCGTGCCTGCGCCGACCGCCTCCACGAGTGCTTCGTGGTCGATGGCGAGCCGCAGCGCCTCGCGCACCCGGACGTCGTCGAGAGGCGCCTTGGCGTTGTTGAAGGCCAAGGTCGCCTTGTCGGTCGTGCGGCCGGTCGTGAGCGTGAAGTCGGTGCCCTCGAACTCCGTGACGAGGTTCGGGTCGACGGCGGTGAGCACCTGCACGCCGCCATCGAGCGCTGTGTTCACGCCCGCCGTGAAGTCGGGGATGTACTGGAACTCGACCTCTGCGACCCCGGCCTTCTCGCCCCAGTACGAGTCGTTGCGCGCGAACGTGATCGCGCTGCCCTTGTTCCACCGGGTGAGCGTGAAGGGACCGGTGCCGTTCTCTGCCGTCTTGAGGTCGGTGGTGTCGCCGGTCTGGAACACCAGACCGGCGGGGCCGGTGAGTGCGAAGAGGAAGTTCTGGTTCGGCTTGTTCAGCACGATCTGGACGGTCGCGGCATCGGGAGCGGTGATGGATGCGACATCGGCGAACTCCGCGTTCCCCTGCACGGTGGCGTCGGTGCGGACCGCTTCGTACGACGCGACCACGTCGGCGGAGGTGAGCGCCGTTCCGCTGTGGAAGGCGATGCCGTCGTTCAGCGTGAACGTGTAGGTCAGGCCGTCGGAGGAGACTTCGTAGTCCGACGCGAGGCGTCCCTCGATCTCGTTGTCTTCCGTGCGGCTGACCAGCCCCTCGTAGATGTTGTCGATGAGGATCTGCTCGAGGGCGGCGCCACTGGTGTGACGGATGTCGAGGTTGGTGGGCTCGAGTACCAGGCCGACCTGCAGCGTGGCATCGGGATCGGGCTTTCCGGTGGATGTCGCCTCCGGTTCGGGAGCGGCGGAACCGGTGCAGGCGCTGAGGATCACGGCGGTGGCCGCGATCGCCGAGATCAGCGCGATTCGTCGGGTGCGACGGAACATGGGGTTTCCTCTCGGTCGGCAGGTGCTGTGTGCCGGTGGGTCGAGCCTAGGGATCGGGTGAGCGGGTACGGGTCGGGAACGGAACGGAAGGTCACAAAACAGCGGAGACGAGGGCGGCGAGCTCGGCGGGGGCGGTCTCCTGCACATTGTGAGTGGCGTTCACAGTGATCGCGCGCGCGGCGGGGACGCGGCGCAGGAACTCGTCGGCATCCGCTTCGCTGACGAAGCCGCCCGTCGCCCTGACCAGAGTGATCGGCGCAGACACCTCCGCGAGATCCGCCCATCCGGTCTCGTGCAGGACCGAGGGCGCTGCGGCGCTTCCCGCATCGTGTGCGGCGAGAGCCTGTGCGGCGAGATGCGCGAAATGATGCTTCCACTCGATGCGACCGTCCGGGCGGACACGCGTGTTGAGGAAGACGCCGCGCTCCGTCTCAGGGCGGGTGCCGCCGAACCCGAGAGAGATCGCCTTGTCGACGAGTTCCTCACGCGTGGCGAAGTCGGTCGGGCCCTCGTAGAAGGCGCGAAGCGCCGCAGGGCCGGCGGTGACGTCGATCCCGGGGGTGATGTCGACCACGATGATCTCGGACACGAGGTCAGGACGCGACGCGGCGAGGGCGGCGGCGGTGAGTCCGCCCAGCGACTGCCCGACGACGACCTGCGGATGCGTGGTCCACGCATCGAGCGCCAGGGCGACGTCGGCGGCGAGCGGGCGGGCGGTGTACTCGGCATCGCCTCGCCAGGAGGAGTCGCCGTGGCCGGCCAGGTCTATCGCGAGTAGCGGTCGCTGCAGCGCGAGCGCCGTGGTGTCCCACGTGTGGGCGTTGAGTCCCGCGCCGTGCAGGAGGGTGACCTGCGGGGATTCCGTGCCGAAGCGCAGAGCGCTCAGGGTCCGGCCGTCGGGGAGTTCGAGAGAGAGCCGTTCGACACGGGGGAGCGGAACCCCGAGTACCTCGGCCTGCGCGGGAAGATAGCTGAACTCGCTGATGTCGATCACCACCTGCATATTCTGCTCCCGACATGTTGCTCAGACGAAACCGTGGAGCAATCCGGCAAGCGAATTGTGACTACTGTTTCCATATATGCAATTTGATTGCCGGCGTTACTGTGCAATTCGCATTCTGGGGGTGTCCGTTCCGCAGGCCGCCGCCTACGGCGGGGCGAATATCATTGAGGCATGAGCGAGACGCGAGTGCACCTCTCCAAGACCGAACCGGCCGCCTATCACGCCCTCGACGAGTTCTCGAAGACCGTCGGCGACATCTGCGCGGCGAACGGCATCGACGACCGGCTCAAGGAGCTGGTCATGCTCCATTGCTCTCAGCTCAACGGATGCAGCTTCTGCACCCGCATCCACGTCGACCGTGCGCTCAAAGCGGGCCTCGACGCGGATGAGCTCATGCAGATCGCCGCCTGGCGCGAGAGCGGCGTCTTCACGGAACGCGAGCGCGCCGCTCTGGAACTGGCCGAGGCCTTCACCTTCATCGCCGAGGACGGGATCTCCGACGAGGTCTACGACCGGGTCGGCAGCGTCTTCACCGAGAAGGAGTATGCGGCACTGAGCTGGGCGTGCGTGTCGATCAACGCGTTCAACCGGATCGTCATCGCGGGGCGCTACCCGGTGCCTCCGCGCTCGCCGCAGGCGCAGGTATGACGGTCCTCGACGTCGAGGGAGTCGCGAACGTCCGGGACGTCGGCGGCATCCCCGCCGCGGGCGGCCGGATCCGGGCGGGCGTACTGCTGCGCTCGGGGCAGCTGTCGGGCGCGACGCCCGCAGGTGCGAGTGCCCTGAGCGAACGGGTCTCGCACATCGTCGACCTGCGCGACGGTGAGGAGATCGCGGCTGAGCCGACCGAGATCGTCGGCCCCGCGACCACGCATCTGCCGCTGTTCCTCGGTTCCGTGCGCTCGTTCTTCGAAGCCGACACGAGCCTCGACGACCTCTATCTTCATCTGCTCGAGGAGAGCGGGGAGCGTCTCGTGGAGGCGATCCGGATCGTCGCCACCGGTGAGGCGACGCTCGTGCACTGCACGGTAGGGAAGGACCGCACCGGCGTCACCGTGGCCCTCGCGCTCGCGGCGGTCGATGCCGACCGTGAGGCGATCATCGCCGACTACGCCCTCACCGAATCGCAGCTGCCGAGGGAGCGGACTCAGCGCATCGCCGCGTACCTGCGTGCGCAGCATCCCGAAGCGGTGCACGCTGTCGCTCTCGCGACCCAGTCACCGGCTCGCGTGATGCGCGCCCTCCTCGAGAAGGTCGACGAGCGATGGGGATCGGCCGCCGGTTATCTCCGCACGAACGGGATGACGCATGCCGAACTGGATTCCCTGAGGGCGGCGCTGGTCGAACCCGCAACGCAAGGTTAGGCAAGCCTTGGCTGGGTGATACGATAGAGACATCATGAGCACCTCTCTCGACACTCGCAGCACACGCGCGGAGCGCCGCGCGGCACGTCGCCGTGCGCATCATCTGGTGACGGCCGATGAGAGTTCGCTGCTCGAGCTCGAGGCGTTCCTCGCGACGCTGCCGCTGTGCGCGTCGGGACGGATCTTCATCGAGGTGCCGGAGTCCGCAGACATCTCACGTGTCGAGGCGCCCGGTCGCATGACCGTGACCTGGCTCGCCCGCGGTGAGCGCTCCGGCGCCCCCGGCACCGGCCGAGCGTGCGCGCCGGGCGAGGCGCTGGCGCGGGCGACCTGCGCCTGGGCCGACGAGATGCTGTGCGATGACGAGGTCGAGACGCACGTCACGCTGCTCGGCGGATTCCTGGGCACGGCGGACATCGTCGACCACCTGACCTCTGAGCTGGGTGTCCAGCCGACGCAGATCCGGGTCCCCGAGCGCTTCGGCTTGCTTCAGCGCTGACGATCGGCGCCGGAGCGGCGGACGTAGTTGCCGTCCTCCAGCCCTGCTTCGATCTCGAAGCGGTTGCGCAGCGGGTCGCGGCCGGCGAACAGGTACAGGACCGGCATCAGGAACCCGTACCGCAGCCACTGCGCCTTGTGCACGGCCTCGTGTCGCAGGATGGCGTCGCTGGGCCTGGCGTCGCCCGTGAGGAAGCACCCGCCCACGCAGACACCGCCGCGGTTGTACGTCCAGCCCGGCATGCCGCGGAAGATCCAGAGCCCATTGCGCCGTTCCACAGGTCCGGTGCTCCACATCGATCCCCAGACCCACCCGACCGCAGTGCCCCACCAGTAGCCGATCCGGCTGAGGGGAGAGCGCAGGAGGAACGACGGGATGCGCCGGTCGACACGGCGTCCGCGTGCGAGAGCGGCCTCTGCCGCAGGGCGCCAGTCGTCGGTCACGCCACGGCACCGACGAGTCGGAGAAGAGCGCCGAGATCGTCGACGGCGTCGGCGGGCGTGCGCGGCGCGAAGCCCGAGATCGTGGCACCGGCCAGAGGCACGCGGTCGCGCAGCCGGCGGATCGCGGTGCTCAACGCCGACGTGGTGAGGCCGAAAGGCGCGGCCTCCGACACCCCGGACAGCTCGGCCGGGTCGAGCACGTCGACGTCGATGTGCACCCACACCCTGCGAGCACCGGTCGCCGCGACGGCATCGGCGACAGCATCCGCCGAATCGAGATCTGAGACGGAGAGCGAGGTCAGCCCGTCGACCTGTGCGACTTCTTCATCGTCGAGGTTGCGCATGCCCACCGTGATGACCCGATCGCGCGGAACTCCCGGTGAGAGCGCCAGCTGAGGCTCTCCTTCGCCGAGTACGGCGCGCAGAGCCATCCCGGAGAACGCGCCCGAAGGTGAGGACTCGGGGGTGTTCATATCGGCGTGGGCGTCGCACCAGACGACCGCGAGGTCGTCTGTGCCGCCTGGGAGCGCCGCGAGAGCGGCGGCGGTGACGCTGCAGTCGCCGCCGATCACCACGGTGTCGGCGGTCATCGCCTCGGCGACGAGCTCACGAGTTCGCAGCAGCGAGCTCAGCCGGCGTACGCCGGTGCCCAGAGACTCACCCGCCTCGACCGGGACGTCGAGCACCGTCGTCGCCGCGCGCGGCAGATCTCCGGCGATCGCGGTGGCTCCGTCGACGAGGAGCATTGCCCTGGTGGCGGGGGAGCCCTGCCACTGCGGGACGACGAGGAAACGCACCACGGGTGCCTCCAGAGGGAAAGAGCGGATGCCCCGGACCACGGTCCGAGGCATCCGCAGGGTGTGTCAGGAGCCTTCGATGGCCTGCTGCGGAGCGGCGGTGCCGCCCGCCTTGAGCTCCGCGAGGCGTGCCTCCACCTCGGTGAGCTCACCGAGGTCCTCGAGGCTCTCGAACTGCGCGTCGAGGCTGGATGCCGCAAGCTCGGCCTTGCCCTGAGCAAGAGCCTCCTGGCGGCGGACCTTGTCTTCGAAACGGCCCAGTTCGCTGGTCGGGTCGAGCACGTTGATCGAGCCGACCGCGTCCTGCACCTTGGTCTGAGCCTCGGCGACCTTCGCGCGAGCCAGCAGCTCGCTGCGCTTGGTCTTCAGCTCGCCGAGCTTCTCCTTCATGCCGTTGAGGCCCGACTTGAGCTTGTCGACGATCTCGGTCTGCGACGCGATCTGCGGCTCCGCCGCCGACGCCTCGCGCTCCGAGCTGATCTGGCGCTGCAGCGCGATCTTGGCGAGACTGTCGAACTTGTCTGCATCCGCCGCGTTGCCCGCGGTGCGCATCTCGTCGGCCTTGCGGCTCGCGGCGAGCGCCTTGTTGCCCCACTCGGTCGCCGACTGGACGTCTTCCTCGTGGTCGCGCTCGAGCAGGCGCAGGTTGCCGATGGTCTCCGCGATCGCCGACTCTGCATCGGCGATGTTGTTCGTGTAGTCGCGGACGAGCTGGTCGATCATCTTCTGCGGGTCCTCGGCGGAGTCGAGGAGCGCGTTGATGTTCGCGCGGACGAGGGTCGAGATTCGTCCGAAGATGGACTGCTTGGTCATGCGGTTTCCTTTCAGAGGGTCCTGCTTGAGATCTTCACTTATGCGCCTATGGAAATCAGAAGCGTCCGCCGCCGGAGCGCCCGGATCTACCGCCGCCGCCTCCGCCGCCGAAGCCAGAGCTGCGGAAACCGCTGCTCCCGCCGGAGCGCCACCCGCTGCGGCTAGATGATCCGCCTCCGCCGCCACCACCGGACAGCAGGCCGCCGATGATGCCGCCGAGGATGTCGCCGCCGAGGCCGGAGCCGCTTGAACGGGAGCCCCCGAAGGGGTCGCCGCCCCAACCGCCACCCGAGGAGTACGAGGAGACGTCGGACTGGGCGTAGGAGCTGGCCTGCCGAGCGAGTTCCAGCGCGTTCTGGGCGACGGCGAGCGCCTGCTCGGGGTTCGCGGTTCGCAGTCCCAGCGCTTCGCTGAGCCCCGCTTCGGCCTGTGAGAGGCGTGTCCGGGCGGTGCTGCCGACGGTGCCACGTCGCGTCTCGATGAAGTCCCTCGTCGATCGGACCTGCGCGTCGGCCTGGGCGAGAGTCTGCTCGAGCATCTGCTGCGTGCGCCGAGCGCGCTCGATGCTCTCCCGCCCCTGGGCGATGGCCGCGTCGATCTGCGTGTTCGCCGCGGTGAGGGCCTCCAGCACACGCTGCGGGCTGCGGGAGTCCCCGGTCAGGTTCGCCTGCGCCTGCTGCAGCTGCTGCTGCACGTTCGCAGCGGCCTGGGCGGTGGCGCCGGCGGCGTCTGGGAGCTGTTGCGCAGTCGCGACATCGCCCTGCAGATCGGACATGAGCGTCCGCGCCTGGGACTCGATCGCGGCGAGATCGGCGCCGAGGGTCGTGATCGCGGCGGCGAGCTGACCCGCTTGGGCGACGGCCTGTTCGGCCGTGCGGATCGCGAAGGCGGCATCACCGGTCTTGCCTGTCGTGATGGCCTGGGCCGCGGCTTCGATCGACCTGTCGGCGAGAGCGATGCGCTCCTGCGCCTGGGCCGGATTGTCTGCGACGGTGCTCAGCGCGGCGGGGTCGTACTCGGCGGCGAGCGCTGCGAGAGCGGGAGCCGCGCTCGCGAGCACTGGCTGCAGCGCGGTGCGCTCGGCCCGTACGCGATCGAGCTCCTGGGGGGCGTTCTCCTGAAGCCTGCGCAGGGCGTCGAAGGCCTCGGTGTTGTCATCGAGCACGTCGTCGATCTCGTCGCAGAGCTGGATGATGCGGATGTGCCACGCGCGGCGGTCGTAGACGGTGTCTTCGATCTCGTCGTCGAGCTTCTGCTTGATGTCGAACGCCTCCGACATCTTCGTCTTCGCTGCTTCGATCGCCACGGAGAACTCGGATGTGGCGCTCTCGCCGAACTGCGCGACCGCGAACCCGAGCTCCTCCTTGCTGGAGGTCAGCGCGTCGTCGGCCCGCACGAGTGCGGCGCCGGCCTGCGTCTGGACCTGCTCATCGGTGAGGGTCGAGAACGGGTCGTTCGGGTCGGGCTTCTCCGGCATGGCGCCTCGCCGGCGCGCCTCGGCGTTGCGTCGGCCGCGCGCGATCAAGGCGACGATGAGCCAGACCAGCAGCGCGGCGACGACGATCCCGCCGATGATCAGGAACACTCGGACCGCACCGGCCCCGCCGTCTCCCTGGATCTCGTCTGCCGCGAGGATGATCGCGCCGTCCCAGTCGTCCTGGGCGAGAAGGGGCTGGATCTTCTCCTCGACGTCGTCGAGCTTGCCCTCGCTGAGCGGTCCGCCCTGCGCGGCGGAGATGTAGTAGCTGCGCCCTTCGACCGCGATCGCGAGGAGGTACTGCTCGGGGCCGAGGTTGTTGTTCTGTGCGACGGCATCAGCCCATGCCACGTAGTCGGACGGCGAGGTGAAGTCGTCGACGAGCACCACGAACAGATCCGCCGTGGAGTTCTCGGTCAGCGTCTGCAGACGAGCCTCGACCTCTTTCTTCTCAGCCGAGCTGAGGACGCCGGCTTCGTCGGTGACGTAGCCCTGGTCGAGCTGAACGGGGTCGGTCGCCGATGCCGCTGAGGCAGAGAGCAGCCCCGCGACGAGCGCCGTCATCACTGCGACCAGCGCGAGCCAGCGAGTCCTCATGTGCGTCCCTCCGACCGGCAGCCGTGCCCCCATGCGTCGAGTCTATGCACACACGACGACACGCGACAGCATCCGGGCGCTGATGGGCGTTCGCCCTCAGCGCAGACACATACGCTGGAGAGCATGGACGACAGGTATGGATCGGATGTGCTCGCCGCCGGGTGGCGGGAGCGCGCCGCGAAGCCGGTGCCCGAGGTGCCCGCCGAGCTCGATCTCGTGGTCGAGGTCGCCGGCGACGGCTACTGCGGCGCCGTGACCAAGGTGCAGGCCGGCAATGTCGAACTCGAAGACTGGAAGGGGCGCACACGCCTGTTCCCGTTGGGAGGCGGGTTTCTCGTCGAGGGGAAGCCCGTGAAGCTCGTCCCGCCGAAGGCGGCGCAGCAGGGGCCGAGGCGGACGGCATCCGGATCGTTCGTCGTCGCGGATCAGCGCGCGCGCACCGCGCTTCCCAGCCGGATCCTCGTCGAGGGCAAGCACGACGCCGAGCTCGTGGAGAAGGTGTGGGGAGCCGATCTCCGCGTCGAAGGCGTCGTCGTCGAGTTTCTGCAGGGAGTCGATCTGCTCGACGCCCTCCTCGACGCCGAGCCGCCGAGCGCGACCAGGCGCTACGGCGTGCTCGTGGACCATCTCGTGCCCGGAACCAAGGAGTCCCGGATCGCGGATGCCGTCGCGCGCGGGCCGCACGGGCGCCACATCCGCATCGTCGGGCATCCCTTCGTCGACGTCTGGCAGTGCGTGACTCCGAAGGCCCTCGGCATCGCGAGATGGCCGGAGATCCCACGCGGCACCGACTGGAAGACGGGCATCTGCCGCGCATTCGGCTGGCCCTACGAGACCCAGGCCGACACGGGGCTCGCCTGGCAGCGCATCCTGTCGAAGGTGCGCACCTATCGCGATCTCGAGCCTGCGCTGCTGGGTCGCGTCGAGGAGCTGATCGATTTCGTCACGGAGCCGGCAGACCGCTGAGCAGGCCCGTCGACGGGTTCCCGGACCTCCTCGGGGTTGCTGAGCCGGTCGGAGCGCCCCGGTACCCTGGAACAATGCCCGAACCCCGCACTTTCCGCGACGAACCGGTGTCCTTCGTGCGCCGCAGCGGCCGGATGTCCGACGCGCAGGAGCGCGCCTTCGCAGAACTCGCTGCGCACTACCTGCTCGACGTGCCGAGAGACGTCGCCTGGACTTCCGTGCATCCCGAGGCCCGGCTGGATCCGGCATCCGAGTACGGCCGCGAGGCGGACCTCTTCGTCGAGATCGGCTCAGGGCAGGGGCACGCGATCGTGGCGGCCGCGTCGTCCCGCCCCGACGACGACTTCCTCGCCGTCGAAGTGTTCCGCGCCGGCCTCGCCCGCACCATGCTCGACGCCGACAGGTCCGGAGCCCACAACCTCCGTGTCGTCGAGGCGAACGCGCCCGAGGTGCTCTCCTCATATCTGCCGGAAGGCGCGGCGGCCGAGGTGTGGATCTTCTTCCCCGATCCATGGCACAAGAAAAAGCACACCAAGCGTCGCCTCGTGCGCGACGGCTTCGGCGCGACCGCGGCTCGTGCGCTCCGCGACGGCGGTCTGCTGCGTCTCGCGACCGACTGGGAGGAGTACGCGGTGCAGATGCGCGAGGTGCTGGACGCCGATCCTCTGTTCGAGCGGGCGTTCGAGGGGGAGTGGGCAGAACGCTTCGAGGGTCGTGTCATGACCGCTTTCGAGCGCAAGGGCATCACCAAGGGCCGGGACATCCGCGATCTCGTCTACCGGAGGACACCGCGCGCATGAGCGGCGTGCGGCGTGACGCAGCCGTCTGGCCCGGCCTCGCGTCCGCTCTGATCGTGTGCGCCGCAGCGCCCGCGTTCTTCGTGCTGCAGATCGCCTGGCTCGGCTGGGTACTGCTCGCCGTGGGCATCGGCGCCGCCTGGTTCATCGAACGGGGCCGCAGCCGACAGGGGGAGGTCGTGAGCATGGGGGCGCGCCGCTCGACGGCACGGGCGATCGGCATCCGTCAGGAGCCATCGCTCACCCGCGATCTCGCGCTGATCGCGCTGGGTCTTCTGATCGTGAGCGTCATCCCGCTGGCCGCCGAGCTCGACAACCCCGCCATGCTGCGGTTCACCCTGGCGCTCGGAGGAGCAGTGGCCGCGCCGTATCTCGTGTCGCGATACGTCTTCCGCGACCGCGCGATCAGCTTCCCGTGGCGCGCCCGGCGCCCGTGGGGCCGGTTGCAGTGGAGCTGGCTCATCGCCGTGCTGATCCTGGGCTGGCTGATCCTCCCGTTCTACTTCATCACCAGCGGCGTCTACCAGAACTGGCCCGTCGTCGACTCGCCCGAGCTGATCGCGCGTCTGTTCGTGGGCGTGGGCGCGGTCGGCATCTGGGACGAGCTGTTCTTCATCTGCACGGTGTTCGCTCTGCTGCGCCGGCATTTTCCGGATGCTCTCGCCAACGCACTGCAGGCGATCGTGTTCGTGTCGTTCCTCTGGGAACTGGGCTATCGTGCGTGGGGGCCCGTGCTGACGATCCCGTTCGCGCTGCTGCAGGGGTTCATCTTCCTGCGCACGCACTCGCTCGCCTACGTCGTCACGGTGCATCTGCTCTTCGACGCGGTGGTGTTCGCTGTGCTCGTGCATGCGCACAATCCGGGCCTGCTGCCGATCTTCCTGGTGTGAGGGCCCGGATGCGGGATGATGAATGCATGATCATCGCCGGACTCGTCCTCGCCGCGGCCGCAGCCGCCTTCCACGTCTTCATCTTCGCGCTCGAGTCCCTGAAGTGGACCGAGCCCGAGACCCGCAAGATCTTCGGCGTCGCCAGCGAAGCGGATGCCGTCACCACGAAGCAGCTGGCGTTCAACCAGGGCTTCTACAACCTCTTCCTCGCCCTCACCGCCCTTCTGGGAGTCGGTCTGGTCATCATGGGCGCGACGACGGTCGGACTCACGCTGGTCTTCGCGGGCACCGGCATGATGCTCGCGGCCGCGCTCGTGCTGATCCTCTCCGACCGCTCCAAGGCGCGTGCGGCGCTCATGCAGGGCACTCTGCCGCTGCTGGCCGTCGTCGTGACGGCGATCGGCGTCTCGATGAGCTGAGTCATCCGCTCAGGGGGTGACAGCGTCCCGCTCAGCCGTCACACTCGTGTGCATGGCTGACTGGGTGCTGCACGTCGACATGGATCAGTTCATCGCGGCCGTCGAAGTCCTGCGCAGGCCGGAGCTGGCCGGGGTCCCGGTGATCGTGGGTGGACGAGGCGACCCGACAGAGCGTGCAGTGGTGTCGACGGCGTCCTATGAAGCGCGCGCGTTCGGTATCGGCTCGGGGATGCCGCTCAAGATCGCGGCACGCAAGGCGCCCGAGCACGCCGTCTTCCTCCCCGTCGACCACCAGGCGTACGAGGCGGCTTCCCATGAGGTGATGGCGACGCTGCGCGCTCTGCCCGGGGCGGTGCTCGAGGTGATCGGCTGGGACGAGTGCTTCCTGGGCGTCTCCTCCGACGCCCCGGAATCCGTCGCCAGTTCGGCCCAGACCGCGGTGCTCGACGCGACAGGACTGCATTGCTCTGTCGGCATCGGCGACAACAAGGTGCGAGCCAAGATCGCGACGGAGTTCGGCAAGCCTCGAGGAATGTTCCGGCTGACGGCTGCGAACTGGTTCGAGGTGATGGGGGAGAAGCCGACGAGAGATCTCTGGGGCGTCGGTCCGAAGGTGAGCAAGCGTCTCGCAGACCACGGCGTGAAGACCGTTCGCGAACTCGCCGACGCCGATGAGCAGGAGCTCATCGGCGAGTTCGGCCCGCGTATGGGGGTCTGGTATCGGGAGCTCGGCTCGGGGATCGGGCCGAGAGTCGTCGATCCGACGCCCTGGGTGGCTCGCAGTCACAGCCGGGAGACGACGTATCAGCAGAACCTGACGACGGCCGAGGAGGTCGAGGCGGCGATCCGCACCCTCGCGGGCAGTTCGTTCGACGACTGCGCAGCGGAGGGTCGACCGGTCGTCCGCGTGCATCTCAAGGTGCGCTACGCGCCGTTCGAGACGAAGACGTTCGGCCGCAAACTGCCTGCGCCGGCCGAGAGCCGCGACGAGTTCATCGAGGCGGCCCTCGCCCTCGGCCGCACGCTCGACGGGGAGCGGGAGGTCAGGCTGCTCGGCGTCCGCGCGGAGATGACGATGCCCGACGAGGGGGATGCCTCCGAGCGCACTCCGGTGCGCGGCCGGATCTGAGGCCTGTCGCAAAGCGCCGAACCGGTGACCTTGTCTTTACGAGTCACACGGTCGGTGCGCGTGCGTGTTCAGCCGCGGATGACCGCAGCGACGGCGCTCACCTCGATGATCGCGCCGGGAACTCCGAGGCCAGCCACGATCGCCGCAGTCACGAGCGGAGGCGCCCCGTCTCGCGCGAGTTTCGAGGCGACAGCGCCGTAGGCGGCCCGCAGGTCGGCGTCCTGATGGATGAAGACGGTCCAGCTGACGACGTCTTCGAGCCCGGCACCTGCGGCTTCCAGCGCCACGCGGGCGTTCTCGACGGCGCGGAGTGATTGCTCGCCGGCATCCGCCGAGACGACCGCACCGGTCTCATCGACGCCGTTCTGACCGCCGACGTAGATCGTCGTGGCACCCGGCGGAACGACGGCGACGTGACTGAACGCAGGACTGACGACGAGTCCTGCGGGCTGCATGAGTGTGATGTCCATGTCGTCAGTATGCGCGCGACCTCGGACGCCGGGCATGACGAAGGGCGAGGACCGCCGCCCCCGCCCTTCGTCATGAATGGTTCAGAACTTCAGCAGCACCTTGCCGACGCGCCCTGGGGTGCCGCTCGCGCGCATGGCTTCTGCCGCTTCCGCCGCGTCGAACACACCGGCGACGGGCAGCGTGAGCGTCCCGTCGCTCACCCGCTGGATGAGCTCGCCGAACAGGGCGCCGCGCGTCGCGGCATCCGTCGTCTGGATGACCTTGCTTCCCCAGAAGCCCTTGACGGTCGCCTGCTTGAAGATGACGTCGCCCGATGCGATCTCCATGATCGGAGAGTTCATCGCGCCGAACGCGACGAGGGTGCCGTTCTCGGCGAGCAGTGACAGCACCTGGCCCGATGCGGCACCGCCGACGGAGTCTACGCCGGCGACGATCGGCGCGCCGCCGGTGATCTTCGCCGCCTGCTCGACCCAGTCCGACTGGTCGGTCGCGACGACGTTCTCGATGCCCTGAGCGCGCAGCTCCTCGACGCCGGCAGAACGGCGGACGAGACCGAGCACGTTCACGCCGCGCGCGGCGCCGAGCTGCGCCAGCATCCGGCCGACCGCGCCGTTGGCGGCGTTCTGGACGATCCAGTCGCCGGGCTTCACCTCGAGGAACTCCAGCAGACTGATCGTGCTGAAGGGCATCGACACCAGCTGGGAGGCGACCTCGTCAGACAGCGACTCCGGTACCGGGATGAGTCCGGCAGCATTCGCGACGATGTACTCGGCCCAGGCGCCGAAGGTTCCGCCGGTGGCGACGCGCTGACCGATGGCGAGACCGTCGACGCCCTCGCCGAGCGCATCAACGATGCCGAGAGCCTCGGTGCCCGACGCGGCGGGCAGCTCGGGCTTGAATCCGTAGGTGCCTCGGATGGTCCAGATGTCGTGATTGTGGATCGGCGAGAGCACGATGCGCAGCCGCACCTGGCCGGGGCCGGGCTCGGGCAATGGCCGCTCTTCGACGGTCAGAACGTCTTCGGGCTCGCCGAAGGTGTGATGGATGAGTGCGCGCATGGTTCTACTCCTCAGTCGTCCGAGACGGTGATGTCGACGTCGATGTTTCCGCGGGTGGCGTTCGAGTACGGGCACACCTGGTGCGCCGCGTTCGCGAGTTCGACGGCCTGCTCGTGGGGGAGGTCGGGGATGACGACCTCGAGCTGCACGGCGAGTCCGAACCCGCCTTCGCCGTTCGAGCCGATCTGCACGCGAGCGCCGACCGAGGAGTCGACGATCGAGACCTTCTGTGCTCGGGCGACGGTCTGCAGCGCCGAGTGGAAGCACGCGGCGTAGCCGGCGGCGAACAGCTGCTCGGGGTTCGCTCCGTCGCCGGAGCCGCCGAGCTCCTTCGGGACGGCGAGGGTGAAGTCGAGCCGGCCTTCGCTCGTCGCGACGCGGCCGTTGCGGCCGGCGCCTGTGGCGAGGGCCTCGGCGGTGTACAGGGCTTCCATCGTGTGGATTCCTTTCAGTGGGTGCTGTTCTGCAGCAGGGTGGTGAGTTCTTGGAGTTCGGCGATCAGGCGGCGGCGGTGGGCATCGTCGCGGATGCCCGCGAGCTCGGCGATCCGAGCGCGGATCGGGGCGACCTCGGCGCGCAGCGCCGTGCCCTCGGCTGTGAGCTGGACCGTGACGACGCGCTCGTCGTTCGTGCTGCGGGCCTTGGTGACGTAGCCGGTCTGCTCGAGTCGGCGGACCAGGGGAGAGAGAGTGCCCGAGTCGAGCTGCATCATGTCGCCGAGGGAGCCGATCGTCTGCTCTCCCTCGTTCCAGAGGATCGCGAGCACGAGGTACTGCGGGTAGGTGAGCTTCCAGGGCGCCAGCAGGGCGCGGTACGCCTGCGTCGTCGCGCGGGCGGCGGAGTACAGCGAGAAGCACACCATCTCATCGATCACGGGCATGAATGAAGTATTGCACGCAATTAAGTTGTGTACAACTTAATTGCGTTCCTGTGAGGGCGTACATGTTCGGCGCGTACGGTCAGGACATGACCACAGCTCAGCCGTCCCGCGAGGACGGCGAAGGAGACTCGGCGTTCCGACGATCGGGTCCAGCGGCTCCCCAGCGCGACGGCGACATCGAACGCGCGAGGTCCTTGAAGCCCATTCACATCGCGTCTCATCATCCCGAGGTCGAGTGATGAGCTGACCGACGACAACCGATCGCCGGCGTACCAGAACGCACTACGAGGCGTACCAGAACGCACTACGAAAGGAACTCGTCATGTCTGTGGGAGATCACATCAAAGCCGCGTCGGAGAGCGCGACGAACCTCACCAAGCGGGTCGTCGACGCTGTGGAGAACAAAGTCGACGACGTCACCGACGCCGTGGAGAACGCCGCGCACGATGCGGGCGACAAGATCCGACGCGTCGCTGGCGGCGTGCGCGAGAGCGAATAACGCGACACGCGCAGTGCGCCCTTCAGCGCCGCGAAACGTGAAGAGGCCCGTCCGAATGGACGGGCCTCTTTCGCGAAAACGTGCCCCCGGAGGGATTCGAACCCCCGACCTACGGTACCGGAAACCGGCGCTCTATCCCCTGAGCTACGGAGGCGCACCGAACGACAATATCACTGGTTGGAGGTGCTCTCCGACCCACCGGCGACGGTGACCGGGGCAGCGCCGAGATCGACGAGATCGGCGGAGAGCCTCTCGGCCAGATAGCGGTGCCCTTCGGTGGAAGGATGCCTGCGCCCGAAATCCACGTCGATCACGTCGAGGTAGTTGGACGGTGTGATCCAGTTCTCCCCGATGGGCGAGATGTACCACCAGCCGCGCTCGGCGGCGAGGGCTGCGAGGTCCGTGTCGATGCGGGCGGTTCCGGCACCGACGGGCAGCAGATGCGGGGCCGGCCCCAGGATCACGATCTGCGCCTCGGGGTAGGTGGCCGCCATCGCGTCCCAGGCCGCCGTCACGGCCTCTCGATAGCCGGTCTCACCCTGTTCACGGTCATTGATCGAGCCCTGGATGATCACGAGGTCGGGCGACAGCGCGGGATCGAGCGCGGCGATGCGCTCGCCGAAGGCCGGACCGTCGAGGCCCGGCTTCAGGTAGCCGCTGCCACGGACGCCGTTCACGGTCGTCGCGCCGTCGAGGAGTTCGGCGAGAACGTAGGCGTATCCCAGGGTCGGGTCGGAAGCGGCGGATCCGTACGTCCAGGAGTCGCCGAAGACGAGGACGGACGGATGCTCCGGCAGCACCAGGGGAGCGGGAGCGATCGTGACGGCCTCCTCGGAACCCGCACCGGCGACCTGCGCCGTGGACGCGGCCTGCGACCAGGGGCGCCACACACCCAGGACGACGGCCACGAGCGCCAGAACGACGGCGATGGCGAGCACCGCGGGGAGCGTGCGGCGGCGACGGGACGGGGCATTCATGGCATGACTGTAGATCACCGCATCCGCCCTGCAAATTCCGTGGCCGCGACGCGCCGTAAACTTGTGAGTCTATGAACCCTGAAACGCTCGCCCAAGCCCTTCTCGCCGTCCTCGCACCGATTGCCGCCGAGCGACGTCCGGGCGAGCCGCTCGGGCTCTCGGCATCCGACATCGTCTTCGAACGTCCCCGCAACCGCGACCACGGCGACTGGGCGTCGAACGTCGCCATGCGTCTGGCCAAGCCCCTCGGAACCAACCCGCGCGAGCTCGCACAGCAGATCGCCGACGGCCTGGCCACGATCGACGGCGTCTCGAGCGCCGAGGTGGCCGGTCCCGGGTTCATCAACATCCGTCTCGACGCCGCGGCGGCGGGCGCGCTCGCCAAGACGATCGTCGACGCGGGCGAGAGCTACGGCCACAACGACTCGCAGCAGGGCGTCAGCGTGAACGTCGAGTTCGTGTCGGCGAACCCGACCGGTCCGCTGCACATCGGCCACACTCGCTGGGCGGCCCTCGGCGACTCGATCGTGCGGCTGCTGCTCGCGAGCGGAGCGAATGCCGTGCGCGAGTACTACATCAACGACGCGGGTGCGCAGATGGACCGCTTCGCGATCTCGATCGTCGCGGCCGCCAAGGGAGAGCCCACGCCCGAGGGCGGCTACCCGGGCGAGTACATCGCTGCTCTCGCCGGCCGAGTGCTCGAAGCCCGCCCCGATCTGCTCGGTCTTCCCGATGACGAGCAGCTCACCGTCGCGCGTGATCTCGCCTACGACTATCAGCTCGCCGAGATCAAGGGCTCGCTGGAGCGGTTCAACGTGCCCTTCGACGTCTGGTTCTCGGAGCGGACGCTGCACGCCAAGGGCGAGGACGGCACGAGCTTCATCGATCAGGCCGTCGACCGTCTGCGCGAGCAGGGCCACGTCTTCGACGAGGACGGCGCCGTCTGGGTGCGCACGACCGACTTCGGAGACGACAAGGACCGCGTGATCCGTCGTTCGAACGGCGAGTACACGTACTTCGCCGCCGATGCCGCGTACTACCTCAACAAGGGCGATCGCGGCTTCCAGAACAAGATCTACCTGCTCGGCGCCGACCACCACGGCTACGTGCACCGCCTCAAGGCGATCGCCGGCGCGGCCGGCGACGACCCCGAAAAGAACATCCAGGTGCTGATCGGCCAGCTCGTGTCGATCCGCGGCGCCCGCCTCAGCAAACGCGCGGGCAACATCATCGAGATGGACGACCTGCAGGCCTGGATCGGCACGGATGCGCTGAGGTATGCGCTGGAGCGCTCGCCCGCGGACTCGCCGCTCGACCTCGACCCCGAACTGCTGCAGAAGCGCACGAACGACAACCCCGTCTTCTACGTGCAGTACGCGCACGCCCGCACGCACAACGTGGCCCGCAATGCGGCCGATTCCGGCGTCGACCGCAGCGTGTTCGCACCCGAGACGCTCACGCACGAGACCGAGGCGGCGCTCCTCGGTGCGCTGCAGGAGTTCCCGCGCATCGTCGGCTTCGCCGCCGAGATCTGCGAGCCGCACCGCGTCGCCCGCTACCTCGAGGAGCTGGCTGGTCTCTACCACCGCTGGTACGACAACTGCCGGGTGATCCCGCAGGGCGACGACCCCGTCGAGAGCGTGCACCGTACGCGGCTCTGGCTGAACGACGCCGCCGGCCAGGTGCTCCGCAACGGCCTGGCGCTCCTCGGAGTGTCCGCCCCCGAGCGCATGTGACCCGACGGGTGCGGCAGGATTGGGGGATGAGCGACGACAATCCCACCCTGCCGTACCCCGAGTCCGGCGGCGAGCATGAGACGCTCGTCATTCCGGGAGAGCGAGGAACTCAGGCCCCGCCCCGCACCCGCCGGCGGAAGCGCTGGCCGTGGGTCCTGCTCATCGTGGTCGTGGTGATCGCCGCGCTCGCCGTCGCCGCTGAACTTCTCGCCCGCGCGCTTCTCCCCGGCATCGTCCGCGGCATGGTGGTCGAGCAGCTCGATCTGCCCGCAGACCAGCAGCTCGACGTCGACGCGGCGGGCATCCTGCTGCCGCAGCTCATCGGCGGCCGCCTGGACAGTCTTCACCTGTCGACGGATGCTGTGACGCTCGAAGGGATCACGGGCGCCGTCGATGTCACCGCGACCGGTGTGCCGCTCAGCGGCGGTGACCTGGACGGAGCCGCGGGAACCATCCGCATCGACGAGACGCAGTTCACTGCGCTCCTCGCAGGCACCGAACTGCCCGTCGACTCCGTCGCGTTCGATGCGCCGGACGCGACGGTGGCCGGATCGGCCAAAGTGCTCGGAATGTCGGTCCCGATCACGCTCACCCTCACGCCGGGGGTCGCGGAAGGCGACCTCGAGCTCACGCCGGTGCAGCTCACGGTCGGCGGTCTCGTCGTAGACGCCTCTCAGGTGGGCTCGTCGCTCGGGTCGATCGGGGAACGGCTCACCGAGCCGCAGCGCGTCTGCATCGCCGATCAGCTGCCGGCCGGGATCACCCTCACGGCGCTCACGATCGACGGGAGCGAGGCGGTCATCGACGTCGACGTGAACGGCGCGATCGCGACCGACCCGACTCTCCTCGAGAAGGGCGTCTGCCCCGGACGCTGACGGTGCCGGTGCTCGTCGTCAGCGACGGGTCGTCGCTCCGGTGTCTCGGAGATGATCGAGGATCGCCGGGATGACGGTCTGAGGACGATCACGCTGGACCCAGTGCCCGGCTTCGGGGACCACCAGGAGTTCGCCGTGAGGAAGCAGGCGCGCCGCTGCCTGTGCATGCCCGATGGGTACGCCGGAATCCCGGTCTCCGTGGACGAGGAGCGTCGGTGTGGCGATGGACGGGAGCTGACCCGTATACGCCGTGCGGAGCCGGTTCCACAGCACCTGATCACGTTGCCATTCGCCGAACACTGCGAGACCCGTGCCCGAGGCCTCGGCCAGCACCGCGTCGACGAGTTCAGGGGTGCGCGCGGCAGGATCCCGGACGATGTCGCGCAGACCGCGCTCCATCGACCGCCGGCTGCGCGAGTAGGACCGCGTGAGGGAGGTGAGCAGGCCGGTGCGCACGAGAGAGTACGAGGCGAAGTGCGTGAATCGGCCGAGCAGACCGTCTGCGAGGCGAGGCATCAGACCGTAGGTTCCCAGAAGCACGGCGCTCCGGGCCTGGCCCGGTCGGTCGATGAGATGGCCCAGCGCCATGCCGCCGCCCAGCGAGAGTCCGCCGATCGCGTAGTCGGCGAGCTCGAGCGAGTCGACGAGCTCCCCGACGTATGACACGAGCCGTTCCTGGCTGAGGGGCCAGTCCGCTCGAGGGCTCGATCCGAATCCGGGGTGGTCGGGCGCGATCACACGATGCCCGGCGGCTGCAAGAGCCGGACCCACCTCGCCCCACGAGAGCTCGGCGCTGTCCGCTCCGCCGCCGTGCAGCAGGAGCACAGTCCGGCCCGAGGGGAGGACCGGTCGCCATTCCACGAAGGAGATCGTCGCGCCGGTCACTCCGACGGATGTGCGTCGCACGTTCATCGGTTCCCCGGTTCCTGTCTGAAAGCTCAGGCCTTCTTCTCGCGTGCCGGCGCTGCCGCGGCATCCTGCGCGGCGCGCAGAGCCTCCTTGGCGATCGCCACCTCGACCTCCGCCCGCTGCACTCGGCGTGCGTCGAAAGTCGTCGCGCCGAACCGTGCTCGCACGCGGTCGTGCTCCTCTTCGTGGGCGGTGACGATGTAGGCGCAGGCGATGAGCATGACCTGCGCCGACAGGTTCAGCCAGATCAGCAGCGCCAGCAGCGTGGCGAACGAGGCGAGCAGCGGGTTGCTCGACGCGCCGCCGACGAACAGCCCCGACAGCTCCTGCAGCACGAGAAGCCCGGCGCCGCCCAGCAGCGCGCCGCTCAGCAGCGAGCGACGGGATGCGCGCATGCCCGAGAGGAGACGGAAGACGACGGCGATCAGAGCCGTGTCGAGCGCGAAGACGACGAGCAGCGAGAGCAGGCGGACAGCCCACTCAGCGACGGGGGAGCGGTCGGGGAGACCGACCACGCTGAGGAGCCAGGTGATACCGACCCTGCCCGCGATCGTGATGAACGCGGACGCGACGAAGGAGGCGCCGATCGCGATCGCGAGCAGCAGGTTGCGCAGCACGACCCACACCCAGAGCACATCGTCGTGCGCGGTACCGGCGATGACGCGGACCGCCGTGCGCAGCGAGCCGATGGCGCCCAGAGCCGCTCCGATGAGGCCGACGAGCGAGACGATGCCGGCGATCGACAGCGACACCGGCTGCTGCAGCTCGTCTACATGCACCACGCCGCCCTTCCCGATGAGGCCGGGGATCGCCGCCTCCACGGCGCTCACGATCGCCTTCAACGCGACCGGGTTCCCGCTCAGCCACAGGGCGGCGATCGCGAAGCCGAGCAGCACGCCGGCGAACACGCTGAAGAGCGCCCGATAGGTGACGCTGTCGGCGAGCATCGGCCCGCGGCGCTCCGAGTACAACAGCGCGGCGCGCACCGGGCGCAGCGTGAGCGCCCAGCGGATCGCCGACGCCGTCGCGCGCTGCACGATGCCAGGGCGACGAGTGGCTGAGGTGGGCGAGTCCGTAGTCATCACGCTCCACACTATGAGCCGCGGCAGCACCGACCCAGGGGCTTGACGCGGCGCGTCACCGTGACGGATGGCCGCTCGCGGGTGCCCTAGAATCGGGTCAGCCTCGCTGTGCGCGATCCCGCCCGAGAATCATCCACGATTGGTGCTCCTTGCTTTCCCCTGTCGATTCGCTCGCCCCGGAATGGCTCGTCGTGCCCGACGACTCCAACGACCTCGCCCCTGCGGTGTGGCCGGCATCCGTCGCCCGCGACTCCGACGGAACGCTCGAGATCGCAGGCATCCGCGCGACGACTCTGGCCCAGACCTTCGGCACCCCGCTGCTGGTGATCGACGAGGACGAGGTGCGCTCGCGTGCTCGCGCCTTCCGTCTCGCCTTCGACGCCGCAGCCGCCGACAACGGGACCACCGCGCAGGTCTACTACGCCGGCAAGGCCTTCCTGTGCACGACGGTCGCACGCTGGGTCGTCGACGAGGGACTCCGCGTCGACGTGTGCACGGGCGGCGAGCTCGAGGTCGCGCTGGCCGCTGGCGTGGCTCCCGCGGCGATCGGCTTCCACGGCAACAACAAGTCGATGAGCGAGCTCGAACGAGCCGTCGAGGTCGGCGTCGGCTCGATCATCGTCGACAGCGCGATCGAGATCGAGCGGCTCGCGGCGATCACGGCGCGCGTGCATGCCACTCAGCGCGTCTTCGTGCGTGTGATCAGCGGCGTGCACGCCGAGACCCACAGCTTCCTGGCGACCGCGCACGAGGACCAGAAGTTCGGTTTCCCGCTGGCGGATGCCGAGACCGCGGTGGCCCGCATCCGCGAGATCCCCGGACTCGAGTTCGCGGGACTCCACTGCCACATCGGCTCGCAGATCTTCGGCGTCGCGGGCTTCCGCGAATCCGCCTCGCGGGTGCTCGAGCTCCACGCCGCGCTCCTCGAGGGCGGGCCAGTGCCTCAGCTCAACCTCGGCGGTGGATTCGGCATCGCGTACACGCGCGTCGACGATCCGACGCCCATCGAGACGCTCGCCGGGGAGATCGTCGCAGCCGTCGCGGAAGGGTGCGCCGCGCGGGGCATCGAGGTGCCCGCTCTCGCCTTCGAGCCGGGGCGCGCGATCATCGGAACCGCGGGGATCACCCTCTACGAGGTGGGTACCACGAAGGATGTGCAGCTCGGCTCGGGAGCCGTGCGCCGCTACATCAGCGTCGACGGCGGCATGAGCGACAACGCGCGGCCCGCCCTGTACGGCGCGCAGTTCTCGGCCCGGCTCGCCTCGCGTGCCGGCATCGGCGCGCCGCAGCTCAGCCGAGTAGTGGGCAAGCACTGCGAGTCCGGCGACATCGTCGTCGATCACGAGTACCTCCCCGCCGACCTCGCTCCGGGCGACCTGCTCGCCGTGCCCGCGACCGGGGCCTATTGCGCACCTCTCGCGAGCAACTACAACCACGTTCCCCGTCCACCGGTCGTCGCGGTGCGCGACGGCCGCACACAGGTCATCGTGCGCGGCGAGACCATCGCCGACGTGCTGGCGCGCGACGCGGGGATCGATCCCGCATCCGTGACCGACAGCGCACGCTGACCTTCTGCCCGGCGCCCCTGCGGCACCCGGCACAGACACACCTCTGAAGGAGTCCCCATGACTGCTGAGTATCGACGACTGCGGGTGGCGCTGCTGGGCGCAGGGGCCGTCGGCTCCCAGGTGGCGAGCCTGCTGCTGCGACACGGCGACGAACTCGCCGACCGTGCGGGAGCCGCTCTCGAGCTCGCCGGCATCGCCGTCCGCGATGTCGACGCGCCTCGAGACGTCGAGCTTCCCAAGGAGTTGTTCACGACCGACGCCGATTCGCTCATCCTCGGTTCCGACATCGTGATAGAGCTCATCGGCGGCATCGAGCCCGCACGAGCGAACATCCTGCTCGCCCTGGGCTCCGGTGCGGATGTGGTCACCGCCAACAAGGCGCTGCTCGCCACGCACGGACCGGAGCTGTTCGAAGCAGCCGATCGTGTCGGAGCGTCGGTGTACTACGAGGCAGCCGCCGCCGGTGCGATCCCGATCATCCGTCCGCTGCGCGATTCTCTTGCGGGCGACCGCGTCGTGCGCATCATGGGCATCGTGAACGGCACCACGAACTACATCCTCGACCGGATGGACACCGAGGGCGCCGACTTCGCCGAGGTGCTCGCCGATGCTCAGCGCCTCGGCTACGCCGAAGCCGATCCCACGGCGGATGTCGAGGGCTATGACGCCGCGCAGAAAGCCGCGATCCTCGCGAGCCTCGCGTTCCACACCGCAGTGCCGCTCGACGCCGTGCACCGCGAGGGCATCTCCTCGATCACCGCTTCCATGATCGAGGAGGCTCGCGCGGCCGGCTTCGTGATCAAGCTGCTCGCGGTCTGCGAGCGAATCGAGGCGAACGGCGCCGAGTCGATCTCGGTGCGCGTCTACCCGGCACTCGTGCCGCAGTCCCACCCGCTCGCGAACGTGCACGGAGCCAACAACGCTGTGTTCGTCGAGGCCGAGGCCGCCGGACCTCTGATGTTCTACGGAGCGGGCGCGGGCGGCGTGCAGACGGCGTCGGCCGTGCTCGGAGACGTGGTCTCCGCCGCTCGTCGCCACATCGCCGGCGGCGTCGGCGTGGGTGAGTCGACGAGGGCGAACCTGCCGGTCGTGCCGATCGGCCACGTCACCACGCGCTACCAGATCACCCTCCAGGTGGCCGACGCCGCGGGCGTGCTCGCGACCGTCGCCGGCATCCTCAGCGACGGCGGCGTCTCGGTCGCGACCGTGGTGCAGACCGTCGAGGGCGAGTCCGAGCCGACGGCCCGTCTGATCATCGGCACGCACCGCGCGACCGAAGAGGCTCTCAGCGCGACCGTCGACGCTCTCGCCGAGAGCTCCGTCGTCGAGCGCGTGGTGTCTGTGCTGCGCGTGGAAGGGGAGTGACGATGGTGCTCGGACGCACCGTCGAAGTCACGGTTCCGGCCACCAGCGCCAACCTCGGCCCAGGTTTCGACACCCTCGGGCTCGCGCTCAGCATCTACGACTCGCTTCTGGTCACGGAGCTGCCGGCCGGGGAGCTCGAGATAGAGGTCTCGGGAACAGGAGCCGATGAGATCCCTCGCGACGCGTCGAACCTCATCGTCCGCACGATCGCGCACGTATATGCCGACCTCGGTCGCGAGATGCCGGGGCTGCGCATCATCGCGGAGAACGGCGTTCCGCACGGCCGCGGGCTCGGCTCGTCGGGGGCGGCGGTGACTGCCGGCATCCTCGCCGCGAAGGGTCTGCTGGAGGGCGAGGCCGAGATCGGCGATGCCGACCTGCTGCGTCTCGCCACCGAGCTCGAGGGGCACCCCGACAACGTGGCGCCCGCACTGTTCGGAGGTCTGACGATCGCGTGGGTGGGGGAGAGAGGCCCGCAGCACAAGAAGCTGCTGGTGCATCGCGGCGTCTCGCCCCTCGTGCTGGTGCCCTCGTACACCATGTCCACGTCGAAGGCTCGTTCGCTGCAGCCTCCGCACGTGTCGACGGAGGACGCGGTCTTCAACGTCTCGCGCTCGGCCCTGCTGATCGCGGCGCTCATGCAGAGCCCCGAGCTGCTGCTCGACGCCACCGCCGACAGGCTTCACCAGGACTACCGGGCCGAAGCCATGCCCGAGACGCAACGGCTCGTGCAGGCGCTGCGCGCGGCGGGCTTCGCGGCGGTCGTATCGGGAGCAGGACCCAGCGTGCTGGTGCTCGCCGACGGACCCGGAAGCCGCCAGGACGCCGTGGAACTGGCTGCCAGCGTCACCGACACCCCGTGGGACGCGCTGCTGCTCGCGGTCGACGTGCGTGGTGGTACAGTGGGAGAACGAGCGGAGGGCTCCACGTAACTGCGTGAATCTGGCCCCATTGCAACTCTGCAGGACCCGCACGCAAACCCTTGATCCACAGCTCCTCTGTGAGTTCTGTGCCAAGGCCGGCTGGCGCCGAGCGTCAGCCCGTGCGATCGCGCGCAGCACCCGTTGTGCGCGGAACGCTCGTGTCTCCGAGACCAAAGAGGGAGTACTCGTGGAGAATTTCTCCGAGACCCAGAACGACTCGTCCGTCGTGAACGAGAACGCGGCCCCCGCCGCCGACACCGTGACCGCTGAGGCGCCGGCAGCACCGGCACGCAAGCGCGCACCGCGCCGCGCCACCACCGCCACTGCCGCGGCGAAGGCGGAGAAGGCGGCCGCCGAGGCGGCGCCGGCATCCGAGGCTCCTGCGACCGACGCCCCCGCAGCCGAGGCCGCACCCAAGGCGAAGGCTCCTCGTCGCAGCCGCGCCAAGAAGGCGGACGCCGAGACCACCGAGGCGCCCGCGGCCGAAACCGCACAGCCCGCTGAGGCTCCGGCAGCCGTCGAGGCGGCCCCGTCCGAGGCACCGGTCGCTGAGACCGCCCCCAAGACCCCCCGTGGTCGCCGCGGTGCAAAGAAGCCCGTCGAGACCGCAGACGCCGCAGACGCTCAGTCCGCGCCGGTTGACAAGGCCGATGCACCCGAGAAGCCGGCGGAGACGGCCTCGGCAGACGACTCCGGATCGTCTGCTTCCGAGCAGGGCGATGGCGATGAGCAGGGCGGCCGAGGCCGCAGCCGCAGCCGCAGCCGGAACCGCGGTCGCGGTCAGAACGGCGCGGCCGGCCAGCCCCAGAACGAGGGCGGTCAGCCGCAGAACCAGCAGCAGAACAACAACAGCCAGTCAGGCGACGACGAGCAGGGTTCGGCCAATGGCCGCAACCGTCAGCGCAACAAGCGCCGCACCGGCGGACCCGTCGACGAGTTCGACACCGAGATCGGCGAGGACGACGTCCTCATCCCGATCGCCGGCATCCTCGACGTCCTCGACAACTACGCATTCGTGCGCACAACCGGTTACCTCGCCGGTCCCAGCGACGTCTACGTCTCGCTCGGACAGGTCAAGAAGTACAACCTCCGCAAGGGCGACGCGATCGTCGGCTCCATCAAGCAGCCGCGAGAAGGCGAGCAGCAGGGGCGCCAGAAGTACAACGCTCTGGTGAAGGTCGACTCCGTGAACGGCCTGTCGGTCGACGACGCCGCGAACCGCGTCGAGTTCGGCAAGCTCACTCCGCTGTACCCGCAGGAGCGCCTGCGCCTGGAGACGGCCCCCGAGAAGCTGACCCAGCGCATCATCGACCTGGTCGCCCCGATCGGCAAGGGCCAGCGCGGCCTCATCGTGGCGCCGCCCAAGGCCGGCAAGACGATCGTGCTGCAGCAGATCGCCAACGCCATCGCGACCAACAACCCCGAGGTCCACCTCATGGTCGTGCTCGTCGACGAGCGTCCCGAAGAGGTCACCGACATGGAGCGCACCGTGAAGGGCGAGGTCATCGCCTCGACCTTCGACCGCCCCGCAGAGGACCACACCACGGTCGCCGAGCTCGCGATCGAGCGCGCCAAGCGCCTCGTCGAGCTGGGCCGCGACGTCGTCGTGCTCCTCGACTCGATCACCCGCCTGGGCCGCGCCTACAACCTCGCCGCCCCGGCATCCGGTCGTGTGCTCACCGGCGGCGTCGACGCCTCGGCGCTGTACCCGCCCAAGCGCTTCTTCGGCGCCGCGCGCAACATCGAGAACGGCGGATCGCTCACGATCCTCGCCACCGCGCTCGTCGAGACCGGCTCCAAGATGGACGAGGTCATCTTCGAGGAGTTCAAGGGCACCGGCAACAGCGAGCTCCGGCTCTCTCGCGCACTCGCCGACAAGCGGATCTTCCCCGCGGTCGACGTCAACGCGTCGAGCACCCGCCGCGAGGAGATGCTGCTCAGCTCCGACGAGGTCAAGATCACCTGGAAGCTGCGTCGCGCCCTTGCGGGTCTCGATCAGCAGCAGGCTCTCGAGGTCGTCCTCGGCAAGCTCAAGGAGACCCACTCCAACGTCGAGTTCCTGGTTCAGATGCAGAAGTCGATCCCGACCCTGCCGGCCGGCGGTCACGACAGCAACATCCGCTGAGGCCGGGCGTGTTCGAGTCCGTCCAGTCGCTGATCGACGAGCATCGCCGGGTCCAGGAGGAGCTCTCCGACCCGGCGGTGCACGCCGACGCTGCACGGGCGAAGCGGGTCAACCGCCGATACGCCGAACTGTCGAGGATCGTCGCGGCCTACGACGCGTGGGCCGCGGCATCCGACGACCTGGACGCTGCTCGCGAGCTCGCCCGCGAGGACGACGCATTCGCCGAGGAGGTGCCCGCCCTCGAGGAGGGCCTGCAGTCCGCACAGGAGCGGCTGCGGCGTCTGCTGATCCCGCGCGATCCCGACGACGCGCGTGACGTGATCATGGAGATCAAGGCTGGCGAGGGCGGCGCCGAGAGCGCCCTGTTCGCCGCCGACCTGCTGCGCATGTACGTCCAGTACGCCGCGTCGAAGGGCTGGAAGACCGAGTTGCTCGAGCGCAACGAGTCGGATCTCGGCGGCTACAAGGACGTCCAGGTCGCGATCAAGGGTTCATCGACCGATCCGGCGCAGGGCGTATGGGCGCACCTCAAGTACGAGGGCGGTGTGCACCGCGTGCAGCGGGTGCCGGCGACCGAGTCGCAGGGGCGCATCCACACGTCGACGACCGGCGTGCTGGTGTTCCCCGAGGTGGATGAGCCCGAGGAGATCCAGATCGATCAGAACGATCTGAAGATCGATGTGTTCCGGTCGTCAGGCCCCGGGGGGCAGTCCGTCAACACCACCGACTCGGCCGTGCGCATCACGCACGTGCCGACCGGGATCGTGGTGTCGATGCAGAACGAGAAATCGCAACTGCAGAACCGCGAGGCCGCCATGCGCGTCCTCCGCGCACGCCTGCTCGCCAGGCAGCAGGAGGAGCTGGATGCCGTGGCATCCGACGCCCGCAAGTCGCAGATCCGCACCATGGACCGCTCAGAGCGCATCCGCACGTACAACTTCCCGGAGAACCGCATAGCGGATCACCGTACGGGCTTCAAGGCGTACAACCTCGACCAGGTGATGGACGGCGCTCTCGAGCCGATCATCGAATCGGCTATCCAGGCCGATGAAGAGGCTCGACTCGCCGCAGTCGGCTCCGAGTCCTGACCGGTCGGGCTCAGCTCCGCACCGCGTAGCGGTGCTCGGGGCGCCCGGTCGCGCCGTAGCGCAGGCGCACCTCGACGACCGTCCGTGCAGCGAGAGCGGCCAGATGCCGCTGTGCTGTCGCCCTGGAGATGCCGACCCGCTCGCCGACCTCTGCAGCCGAGGCCTCGCCGTCGCCGAGCGCGGCGAGCACGAGCTGTTCGGTCGCGGAACGAGACAGCGAGACGGGTTCGCCGGCCCCGTGCAGGATCGCCAGCGCACGATCCACGTCCTCCTGGCGCAAGGCACGATCGCCGGCGACGAGGTTCCGGTATCGCGCATAGCGGTCGAGCAGCCCCGTGAGCGCGCGGCGCTCGAACGGCTTCACCAGATATCCCACCGCCCCTGACCGCAAGGCGCGGCGCACGGTCGGGGCGTCGTCGGCTGCCGAGATGAGGATCGCGTCGATGCCGGCGTCGCGCACGAGCGCTATGCCGTCGCCGTCTGGGAGGAAGACGTCGGCGAGGAGCAGATCCGGTCGCGCGTAGCGGATGCTGTCTCTCGCCTCTGCGATCGAGCGCACAGGATCCATTGCTGCGCAGGCGGGGTGATCGTCGACGATTCCCCGATGGAGCTGTCCGACACGGAAGTCGTCGTCGAGGATGAGCACTCGCAGGGGTTCGGTCACGGCTGATCCTTCGGTTCTGCGGAGGCGGGATCGACAGCGCCGCCCAGACGCGCGGCGAACACCGCGCCGTGTTCGGGACCGCCGGGGTCGATCACCCAGAGGTCTCCGCCGCTGCGGCGTGCGATCTCGCGGGATAAAGGGATGCCGAGTCCGTGCCCGTGTATCCGGTCGGAGGCGTCATCGCCTGCCGTTCGCGGCGTCAGCGGATCGGCGTCTCCGAGCCCGGCGCCCGAATCGGAGACGGTGACGACGAGCGCATCGTCATCACCGAGCACGGCCACCTCGACCCAGCGCGGAGTGCGCTCGCCCGCCACTGCCGCGGTGACGGCGTTGTCGACGAGGTTGCCGAGCACGGCCGCGACGTCTTCAGCTGCGATCACGGTTCCGATGAGCTGCGTCTCTTCGGCGATGCGCAGCGTGACACCTCGTTCGCCGGCTTCGACGCCCTTGGCACCGAGGAAGGAGTGCAGGAAGGGGTCGGTGAGGAGGGAGAGCCCTGCGACGGGGAAGGCGACGGATCCGCGTTCGACGAGCTCGCCGAGGAAGGAGCGGGCGTCCGAGGTCCGATCGGCATCGATCAGTCCGGCCACGACGTGCATGCGATTCGCGAACTCGTGTCGCTGGACGCGCAGAGCAGCGGTCATGGTGCGCACGGTCTCGAGCCTTTCGGTCAGGGCGACCAGATCGGTGCGGTCGCGGAGGATCAGCACGTGGCCCAGCGGCTGCCCCTCGCGCACCACGGGACGAGAATCCAGATACAGCATCCGATCGTCCACGACCGCGCTCGAACCGATGCGCGCCCCCGTGACCGCGTCCAGCACGGCCCGGGGGAGGCCGAGATCGTCGAGGCGGCGTCCGATGGGGGAGTCGAGGTCGAGAAGCCGATCGGCGGCGTCATTGCTCACCCGCACGACGCCGTGCGTGTCGACCGCGAGCACCCCGTCGTCCACTCCGTTCAGCACGGCGGCCTGGTTCTGCACCAGCGCCACGAGCTCCTCCGGCTGCACGCCGAGCGTCAGTCGTTCCCACCTGCGGCGGAGCAGCAGGAAGGCGAGAACGGCGAGGGCCAGCGCTCCGACGGCGGTGGCGGCCACCACCGTCAGCAGGGGTGGCAGGTCGTCGAACACGCCCGCCCGCTCGAACCCGACACTCACTTCGCCGACCGGCGTGCCCGCATCGTCGCGGACCGGGACCTTCGCTCGAGCGGAGTCTCCGAGCGTGCCGGTCTGCCAGTCGACGACCTCCTCGCCCGCGAGCACCTCCTGGTACGGGGTGCTGACCTCCTCTCCGATGCGTGAAGGAGTCGGGTGGGCGAGACGGATGCCGTGGTCGTCGGTGATCACCACGAACAGCGCACCGGTGCGGGCGGTGACCCCTGCCGAGATGCGCTGCAGGTCGCCGTCGCGGAGCGCTTCGGCATCAGGCGCCTGATCCGACGCCGAGATGCGTGCGACCTCGGCCCGCACCTGCGGATCCTCGGCCAGCGTCCGCGCGATGCCGAGCGCGGTCGACTCCGCCTCTGCGCGCAGCTGCTGCACGGCGAGGAGCAGGTACACGCCCGTGCAGAGCACGACGACGAGGGCGACGGTGGCGAGGTGCAGCAGCAGGGCACGCGTCGCGAAGCGCGGTCTCATCGTCGTCGTCCCGGGCACCGGTGCTCCTCTCGCGCAATATGCGCAGAACTCACGCTACGCGCACAACCGTCCGGAATGCGGGATACCGCACCTGCGTCAGCCCGATTCCCTAGTCTCATCGGGATCCGTCGTCGACGACGGAGCGAAGACGAAGGAGTCAACGTATGCCCGATGCGCTCACCGGCCTGCTCTCGGCCGCAGAAGAGGCGCCCACGTACGACGTGGCGTTCGTGCCCCCGGAGTGGGTGCTGGTCCTTCTGGGCTTCACGATGGTGCTGGCGTTCATGACGCTCATCATGACCAAGCGGCTCACGCCCATGGTCGCCCTGATCCTCGTGCCGACGGCGTTCGGCCTGTTCGCAGGAGCCGGCCTCGGTCTCGGCGACATGATCCTCGACTCGATCGGCAAGATGGCGCCCACCGCGGCGCTGCTGATGTTCGCGATCATGTTCTTCGGCATCATGATCGACGTGGGCCTGTTCGATCCGCTCATCCGAGTGATCACACGACTGCTCGGCGACGATCCGGCCAAGGTCGTGCTCGGCACCGCCATCCTCGCCGGCGCCGTCTCGCTCGACGGCGACGGATCGACGACCTTCATCATCACGACGTCGGCCATGCTGCCCATCTATCTGCGCCTCGGGATGAGCCCGGTCGTCCTGACCTGCGTCGCCGGTCTCATGAACGGCACACTGAACATCGTGCCTTGGGGTGGGCCCACGGTGCGCGCCGCGACTGCTCTGGGCCTGCAGCCGACCGACATCTTCGTCCCGATGCTGCCGGCCCTCGGCGCGGGCCTGGTCGTGACGCTCGGCTTCGCGTGGATCCTCGGTCTGCAGGAGCGCAGTCGTCTCGGACGCCTCGACTCGGACGGTCTGCTCACGGGAGCCGACGGCGGCGCACTGGCGAGCGTGCCCAAGATCTTCCGAGGCGCAGAGCCCAAGCCGGGCGCGCGTGCCTCCTTGCGCACCGGCAACATCGTCGTCGTCGCCGGTGGCCACGGCCCCGTCGCCGCGGCGAGTGTCGATCCCACCGACACGGCGATGGCCGACACGATGCTGGATCCGGCTAGGCCGACCCTGCGTCCGAAGCTGATCTGGTTCAACCTGGCGCTCACCATCGCCGTGATGGTGCTGCTGGTGCTGGACATCCTGCCGCTGCCGTACGTGTTCATGGTCGGCGCGGGGATCGCCCTCCTCATCAACTTCCGCGGCATCAAGGATCAGGCGTCGGAGATCGTCGCACACGCGCCCAGCATCGTCGGCGTCGTCTCGATGGTCATCGCCGCCGGCGTCCTGGTCGGAGTGCTCACCGGCACCGGCATGGTCGACGCCATGGCGAACTGGATCACGAACGTGCTCCCGCCCGCCCTCGGGCCGTTCCTCGCGCCCATCACCGGCATCCTGTCGATCCCGTTCACGTTCTTCATGTCGAACGACGCGTTCTACTTCGGCATCCTTCCTGTGCTCTCGCAGAGCGCGGCGAACTTCGGGATCGATCCCGTCGAGATGGCGAGGGCGTCGATCACAGGCCAGCCCGTGCACCTGCAGAGCCCGCTCGTGCCCGCGATTCTGCTTCTGGTGTCGCTCGCGAGCGTGAACCTGGGAGACCACCACCGCAAGGTGCTGTGGCGTGCCGCCATCGTCTCGCTCGTGATGCTCGGAGTCGGCATGCTGACGGGAGCCATCCCGTTCTTCGTGGCCCAGTGATCCCTCGGCGGCGGGAGATCCGGACACCCCGGCCTCCCGCCGCCTCCGGCGGTTGAGCGATATGCTCGGCCCGTGATCACGCTCCTGTTCCGCTCGCTCCTGTACCTCGTCTCCGCAGGCATCGGCCTCATCGTCGCCGATCTGCTGCTCGAGGGCTTCCAGATCAAGTGGTCGCACTGGTGGGGATTCGTGCTCTGCATCGTGATCTTCGCTGTGCTGCAGAGCGTTCTCTCCCCGTGGGTCGCCAAGCTGGCCGATCGCTACGCACCCGTGCTGATGGGCGGGATCGGCATCTTCTCGACCCTGATCGCGCTGATCATCGTGGTGCTGCTGCCGATCGACGGGTTCGGCATCGACGGCATCGCGGCCTGGTTGCTCGGTGCCGTGGTCGTGTGGCTGGTCACCGCGATCGGCAGCGTCCTGCTGCCGATGGTCTTCCTGAAGAAAAAGGTGCAGAAGGCGCGTGAGCGCTGATCAGATCGAGTAGTCGGGCGCTGACAGCAGGTGCGCGAGGTTCTCGCCGGGCACGCGCGAGCGAGCCTTTGCGGGAATGCCGGTGAGCACCGAGTCGGCGGGCGCGTCCTTCGTGACCACGGCGTTCGCACCGATCGCGGTCCCCGCGCCGATCACGATCGGACCGAGGATCTTCGCGCCGGCCCCGACGACGACGCCGTCTTCGAGGGTCGGATGCCGCTTGCCCGCGTCGCGCGTGCGGCCCCCGAGCGTCACGCCGTGATAGAGCATCACGTCGTCGCCGATCTCCGCGGTCTCGCCGATCACCACGCCCATGCCGTGGTCGATGAAGAAGCGGCGTCCGATGGTCGCGCCGGGATGGA
Source organism: Microbacterium sp. ZW T6_19 (assembly GCF_044987465.1). NCBI lineage: Bacteria > Bacillati > Actinomycetota > Actinomycetes > Micrococcales > Microbacteriaceae > Microbacterium > Microbacterium sp. ZW T6_19. Next base: position 93,337 of record NZ_JBJDRH010000010.1, read on the forward strand.
TCTCGACCCCGGTCAGCCAGCGGCTGATCTGAGAACCGAGACGTGCAGGGAAGCGGAGACCACGCACCCACAGAGCGTGGTTCACCCGGTGCGCCCAGATGGCGTGCAGGCCGGGGTAGAGGATCGCGATCTCGAGGCCGCCGCGTGCCGCGGGGTCACGGAGTCGGGCGGATGCGACGTCTTCGCGCATCCGCCCGACCCATCCAGGCATTCGCATCAGTCTTCGCGCAGGTCCTCGAACAGCGCGGTGGAGAGGTAGCGCTCACCGGTGTCGGGGATGATCACGACGATCTTCTTGCCGGCGTTCTCGGGGCGGGCGGCGACCTGGAGAGCCGCCCATGCGGCGGCGCCGCTGGAGATGCCGACCAGCAGGCCCTCGCGGGCGGCGAGTGCGCGAGACGTCGAGAGCGCGTCTTCGAACTCGACCGTGACGACCTCGTCGTAGACGGTGGTGTCGAGGATGGGCGGAACGAAGTTCGGCCCGATGCCCTGGATCTTGGCCGGTCCCGGCGTGCCCTGCGAGAGCAGAGGCGACGCGGTCGGCTCGACGGCGATGACCTGCACTCCGGGCTTGCGCTCCTTGAGCACCTGGCCGACGCCGGTGATGGTTCCACCGGTGCCGATGCCGGCGACGAAGATGTCGACCTCGCCGTCGGTGTCGCGCCAGATCTCCTCGGCCGTGGTCTCGCGGTGGATCTGCGCGTTGGCCTCGTTCTCGAACTGGTGAGCGAGGATCGCGCCGGGCGTCTCAGCGGCGATCCGCTCGGCCTCGGCGACGGCGCCCTTCATGCCCACGGTCGGGTCGGTGAGCACGAGCTCGGCGCCGAACGCCTTCAGCAGCACGCGGCGCTCCTTCGACATCGACGCGGGCATCGTCAGGATGACCTTGTAGCCGCGCGCAGCGCCCACCAGGGAGAGCGCGATGCCGGTGTTGCCGCTCGTGGCCTCGACGATCGTGCCGCCGGCCTTCAGCGACCCGTCCTTCTCTGCCGCGTTGATGATCGCGATGCCGAGACGGTCCTTGACGCTGGAGCCGGGGTTGAAGTACTCGAGCTTCGCGAGGACCTCGGAGCCGAGCCCCTCGGTCACGTGGTTCAGGCGGACCAGCGGCGTGTTGCCGAACGCGGTCGTGATGTCGGAATGGATGCCGGGCATGTGTGAGCCTTTCCAAGACGGGGTGACTGCCGCAAGCCTAGGGGAGCTTGCTTTCAGTGACGCATATGTGACGGAGCGTTGCGCTCTACGCTGGAGGACATGCCCGACACCACGATCTCCACCCTCGTGCGCGCCGCCGCACAGCGCCTGGCGGAGGCCGGCGTGCCCGACCCGCAGGTCGACGCCGAACTCCTGGCCGCTCACGTGCTCGGCATGCGCAGGGGAGAGGTGCAGTCCGCCATCATCCGCGGTGCCGTCGCCGACGACGCGGATGCGGAGGCCCTTGATTCCGCCGTCGTCCGACGAAGCGCGCGCGAGCCTCTTCAGCACATCACTGGGACTGCGCCGTTCCGTCACCTCGAGCTCGCCGTCGGGCCGGGGGTCTTCGTGCCGCGGCCCGAGACCGAGACGGTGGTGCAGTACGCGATCGACGCTCTCCTGAGCGCTGCAGACCCCGAGCCGATCGGCGTCGATCTGGGCACCGGCAGCGGAGCGATCGCGCTCGCGATGGCTACGGAGGTGCCGCACGCACGGGTGTACGCGGCGGAGCTGTCGCCTGATGCCTTCCCGTGGGCGCAGCGGAACACGGCGGGCATCGACAACCTCACGCTGGTGAACGACGATCTGGCGCACGCGTTCCGCGAGCTCGACGGCACGGCATCCGTCGTCATCTCCAACCCGCCTTATGTGCCCGATGCCGCCGTCCCTCGCGATCCCGAGGTGCGGCTGTTCGATCCTGCGATGGCGCTGTACGGGGGAGAGGACGGTCTCGACGTCGTCCGTGTCCTGAGCACTCGCGCGCTCGAGCTTCTGCGTGGTGGCGGACTGCTCGTGATCGAGCACGGCGAACTGCAGGGCGAGCAGATCCGCAGCATCCTCACCGCTGACGGCTGGCGGGCTGCCGCCACGCACCGCGATCTCACCCTCCGCGACCGGCTCACGACGGCGCTCCGACCGTGACCCGCGGTCGTCCAGAAGCTCACAGCTAGAATCGACAGGTCATGTCTTCCATCTTCGACTGCGGTGACGAAGCGCAGCTGCTCGCCGGTATGCGCCACGCGCGCCAGGCCGTCAGCCGCGGCGAGCTCATCGTCATCCCCACCGACACCGTCTACGGCGTCGCCGCCGATGCGTTCTCGCCCACGGCGGTCCAACGACTGCTCGATGCGAAGGGTCGCGGCCGCGACCAGCCGCCTCCCGTGCTGATCGGCTCGACCGACACGCTCGTCGCCCTCGCGGAGAGCGTGCCTGAGCCCGTGCAGCGTCTGATCGACGCGTTCTGGCCCGGCGGCCTCACGATCGTCCTGCCTGCTCAGCCGTCGCTGGTGTGGGACCTCGGCGAGACCAAGGGCACCGTCGCGGTGCGGATGCCCGAAGGGCGCGTCGCCCTCGAGCTGCTGGCCGAGACCGGTCCGCTCGCGGTCTCCAGCGCCAACCTCACAGGACAGCCCGCCGCGGTCTCCGCCGCTGAGGCCGAGGCGATGCTGGGCGACAGCATCGCCGTGTACCTCGACGGCGGCCCGAGCGGCGAGGGCGTCTCCTCGACCATCATCGACGCCACGTCGCTCGTCGCCCGCGGCGGAGCTGCGGACGCCGGGGAAGTGCGCATCCTGCGTCACGGCGCGGTGAGCCGCGCGCAGCTCGAGGAGATCCTCGGCGATCTGCTCGAGCCGGATCCCGAAGCGGACGGGGATTCGTGAAGCAGTACCTCTTCACGGTCATCCTCACCGCCGCGATCACCTTCGCTCTGACCGCGGTGGTGTGGCGTCTGAGTCTGCGGTTCAAGCTGTATCCCGGCATCCGCGAGCGCGATGTGCACAAGACGCCGACCCCGCGACTGGGCGGCGTCGCGATCTTCCTCGGCATCGCGGCCGCCTTCGGCGTCTCCGCCGCGAACCCGTTCTTCTCGACCATCTGGATGCCGCCGCAGGCCATGTGGTCGATCCTCGGCGCGGCCCTGCTGATCGCCGTGATCGGCGTGGTCGACGATCTGTGGGATCTCGACTGGATGATCAAGCTCGGCGCCCAGTTCCTGGCGGCCGGCATCATCACGATCGGCGGAGGGCTGCAGATCCTGTCGCTACCGTTCGGCGACATGCTCGTCTTCTCGAGCTGGCTCAGCATCACGATGACGATGTTCGCGATCGTGATCGTCATGAACGCCGTGAACTTCATCGACGGACTCGACGGTCTGGTCGCGGGCGTGTGCCTGATCGCGAACGGCGTGTTCTTCGCGTACTCGTACATCGTCACCCGCGACACGGGCGCGTCGAGCTTCTTCAACCTCTCGACGTTCCTCGCCGCGGTGCTGATCGGCGCCTGCCTCGGCTTCCTCCCGATGAACTGGAGCCCCGCGAAGATCTTCATGGGCGACTCGGGAGCGCTCGTGCTCGGTCTGCTGATGGCGACGTCGGCGATCTCGTTGACCGGGCAGCTCGACCCCTCGGTGATCGACCCCGAGCGCATCGGCCGCTCCGGGCTCCTCGGCGCGTTCATCCCGATCCTGCTGCCGCTGCTGGTCGTGCTCCTGCCTCTGCTCGACTTCGGCCTCGCCGTGCTCCGGCGTATGAGCGCGGGCAGATCGCCGTTCTCTCCCGACCGCAAGCATCTGCACCATCGGATGCTCGATCTCGGCCACCGGGATCGCGACGCCGTCCTCATCTTCTACGCGTGGACTGCCGTGATCTCGCTCGCGGTGCTGCTGATGTACGTCGGAGCGCGCGAGGACTGGCCTGGTCAGTATCTCCCCGGCGTGGGCTTCGGCGTCGTGGGCATCGCCGCCTGCCTCGTGATCACTCTCAACCCGACCCGCAGCCGCAAGAAGGCGGCGCGAGCGGCAGCTGCGAACGCCGCCGCAACCGACGAGAACACCGTGGAGCCCTGATGAGCCCGAGCCCCGTTTCCAGCACGCCGATCCTGCGGCGCACCCTGATCTGGTCGGCCGTGGCCACCGGTGTTCTCGCGGTCATCGCGGGCGGCGTCGGCTACCTCGTCGCTCAGAGCTCGGGCCTCGTCAGCGGTCTGCTCGGCGTGCTCATCGCGGCGCTGTTCCTCGCGATCACCGGCATCAGCATCCTCGTCGCGAACCGCTGGTACGGCGAGCCGCTCTACGTGCAGCTGTTCTTCGCGATCGTCCTCGGCGGGTGGCTCGTCAAGCTCGGCGTGTTCTTCCTCGTGATGGTGCTCGTGAGCGGACAGCCGTGGATCCACCCGACGGTGTTCTTGCTCTCCATCGTCGCCGGTGTTCTGATGTCGCTCGTGATCGACGTGGTCGTGCTGATGAGGATGAGACTGCCCGTCGTGAGCGACGTCTCACTGCCCACCGAGGTGCCGGAGGACCGTGCGCCCGGGGCTGCGAATCGTACTCCTGACAGCGGTCCGGCGTCTTAGGGGACCCTCAGATTCTGATAGGGTTGACATGTGCCCGCCGCTCGTCCGCGAGCGCTTGCGCTGTGAAGCACACCGACCATCGTCGCCCCGGTTCTGACCGGTGCCCCGAAGCTGGAGCCCGCGCTGTTCAATCTTGCTGCGACCCTGATGCCCCGACTCGCCTCTGACGGCGAGTTCCACGGACCGTCGATCGATGAGTTCTTCCCGGATGCCGTGTTCCAGATCGGCGACCTGGTCATCCACCGCATCCACCTCATCCAGTTCCTCGCGACGGCGATCGTCGTCCTGGTGCTCTGGCTCGGAACCCGGAAGATGCGCGTCGTCCCCGGTCGTTTCCAGAGCGTCGTCGAGATGGGTCTCGACTTCGTCCGCGTGAACATCGCGGAGGATCTGCTCGGTCGCAAGGACGGTCGTCGGTTCCTGCCGATCCTGACCACGCTCTTCTTCATGATCCTGTTCATGAACCTCACCGGAATCATCCCGTTCCTGAACATCGCCGGCACCAGCATCATCGCCGTGCCGCTGCTGCTCGCGATCATCAGCTACGTGACCTTCATCTACGCCGGCATCAAGAAGAGCCCGAAGAACTTCTTCAAGAACTCGCTGTTCCCCTCTGGCGTGCCGCCGTTCCTCTACATCATCGTCACGCCGCTCGAGATCATCTCGACCTTCATCATCCGGCCCGTGACGCTGACGCTCCGACTGCTGATGAACATGATCGTCGGGCACCTCATGCTGGTGCTGTTCTTCTCGGCGACGCAGTTCTTCGTGTTCACCCTCGGCAGCGGCTGGATCGCGCTCGGCGCAGGAACCCTCGCCTTCGGCTTCGCCTTCACCCTGTTCGAGGTCCTCGTGGCCTTCCTGCAGGCTTACGTCTTCACCATCCTCACCGCGGTCTACATCCAGCTCGCGGTCGCAGAAGAGCACTGAGCGGGTCGGCAACAACTGCCTTCCCACCCAACGAAAGGAAAAACCCGTGGACGCAACTACGGTTCTCGCTGAAATCAACGGCAACATCGCGACCGTCGGCTACGGCCTCGCAGCCATCGGCCCGGCCATCGGCGTCGGCATCGTCGTCGGCAAGACGATCGAGGGCGTCGCCCGTCAGCCCGAGCTGGCCGGTCGCCTGCAGGTCCTGATGTGGATCGGTATCGCCTTCACCGAGGCGCTCGCCTTCATCGGCATCGCGACCTACTTCATCTTCCAGTAATCCGACCCCTTCGATAAGGAGACAGGATGCTGAACGCTCTTGTCACGTCCGCAGCGGAAGAGGCGGCCCACAATCCGCTGATCCCCGCGTGGTACGACATCATCTGGTCGGGCCTCTGCTTCATCATCATCCTGATCGTGGTGTGGAAGGTCGCACTGCCCAAGATGTATGCACTGCTCGACGCGCGCTCGGCTGCAATCGAGGGCAACATCGCCAAGGCCGACGAGGCTCAGAAGCAGGCCGAGGCCGCGCTTGAGGAGTACACTCGCCAGCTTGCCGAGGCCCGCACCGAGGCCGGTGAGATCCGTGAGGCCGCCCGCGAGGACGGCAAGAAGATCGTCGCCGAGGCGAAGGATGCCGCGACCGGTGAGGCCGCACGCATCACCGCGACCGCTCACACGCAGATCGAGGCCGAGCGTCAGGCTGCTCTCGTCTCGCTGCGCACCGAGGTCGGCTCGCTCGCTCTCGACCTCGCCGGTGGCGTGGTCGGCGAGACGCTCTCCGACGACGCTCGTGCGACGGCTGTCGTCGACCGGTTCCTCGCGGACCTCGAGGCGGCCAAGTAATGGGCAGCGCGACCACTCAGGCACTCGCGGCATCCACTCAGGCGCTTGCCGCGGCGTCGGGCGTCAGCATCGACACTGCGCGGGAGCTCTTCGCCGCAGCACGCGCCGTTGGCGACTCGTCGCATCTGAGCGGCGCGCTCGCTGACCCCTCGGCACCCGTCGAGGCGCGACAGAACGTCGTCTCGACGGTGTTCGGCGGATACTCGCAGAACGCGCAGAGCGTTCTGCGGACGGTCGTCGCCGAACGCTGGTCGTCGGCCGCTGAGCTCGTCGACGGAATCGAGGAGCTCGCGATCCGCGCCACGGCGATCGCCGAACCGCAGGCCGACATCGAGGCCGACCTGTTCGGCTTCTCCCGGGTGATCGCGGCGAACCCGGAGCTGGAGCTCGCCCTGGGCAGCAGCCTCGGGGGAGCAGACGCCAGGGGCGCTCTCGTCGAGCGTCTTCTCGCCGGGGGAGTCAGCGCCGGCACGACGCTGATCGTCTCGTCGCTGGTCCGCCAGCCTCGCGAGCGTCGCATCCGCCAGCTGCTGAACCGCGCGATCAACATCGTCTCGGCTCAGCGCGGTCGCAAGGTCGCCACGGTTCACAGCGCGACGCCGCTCAGCGACGCGCAGCGCTCTCGCCTCGGGGCGGCTCTGTCGAGCCGCTACGACGGGGAGATCTCGCTGAACGTGGTCATCGACCCCACCGTGCTCGGCGGCGTGCGCGTGCAGATCGCGGATGACGTCATCGACGGCAGCATCTCCGCCCGACTCGCCGATCTTCGCCAGAAGCTCGTCGGCTAACACGACTTCGCGCGGGGAACCGCGCACCCAGATACAAAGGGAAGACAATGGCAGAACTATCGATCAGCCCCGACGTCATCCGTGACGCGCTGAAGGACTTCGCCGCAGCATACGAGCCCACCGGGGCCGCGGCGACCGAGGTCGGCACCGTCATCGACGCCGCTGATGGCATTGCGCACGTCGAAGGACTGCCCGGTGTCATGGCGAATGAGCTCGTCACCTTCGCCGACGGCACCAAGGGTCTCGCGCTGAACCTCGACGAGCACCAGATCGGCGTGGTCGTCCTCGGCGACTTCACCGGCATCCAGGCCGGCATGGAGGTGACCCGCACCGGCGAGGTCCTCTCGGTCCCCGTCGGCGACGGCTACCTCGGTCGAGTCGTCGACCCGCTCGGCAACCCGATCGACGGCCTCGGCTCGATCGCGACCGAGGGCGTCCGCGAACTCGAGCTCCAGGCCCCCGGCGTCATGCAGCGCAAGTCGGTCCACGAGCCGATGCAGACCGGCATCAAGGCCATCGACGCGATGATTCCGGTCGGCCGCGGTCAGCGTCAGCTGATCATCGGCGACCGCCAGACCGGCAAGACGGCCATCGCGATCGACACGATCATCAACCAGAAGGCCAACTGGGAGTCGGGCGACGTCAACAAGCAGGTCCGCTGCATCTACGTCGCCATCGGCCAGAAGGGCTCGACCATCGCTTCGGTGAAGGGCGCGCTCGAAGAGGCCGGCGCTCTGGAGTACACCACGATCGTGGCCGCTCCGGCATCCGACCCCGCCGGCTTCAAGTACCTGGCTCCCTACACGGGTTCCGCTATCGGCCAGCACTGGATGTACGGCGGCAAGCACGTCCTCATCATCTTCGACGACCTGTCGAAGCAGGCCGAGGCCTACCGTGCCGTCTCCCTCCTGCTGCGCCGCCCGCCGGGCCGCGAGGCCTACCCGGGCGACGTCTTCTACCTGCACTCCCGTCTGCTCGAGCGCTGCGCGAAGCTCTCCGATGAGCTCGGCGCCGGTTCCATGACGGGTCTTCCCATCATCGAGACCAAGGCGAACGACGTCTCGGCCTACATTCCGACCAACGTGATCTCGATCACCGACGGCCAGATCTTCCTGCAGTCCGACCTCTTCAACGCCAACCAGCGTCCCGCGGTCGACGTGGGTATCTCGGTGTCGCGAGTCGGCGGTGACGCTCAGGTCAAGTCGATCAAGAAGGTCTCGGGAACGTTGAAGCTCGAGCTCGCGCAGTACCGCTCGCTCGAGGCGTTCGCGATGTTCGCATCCGACCTCGACCAGGCGTCGCGTCGTCAGCTGTCGCGCGGTGCGCGTCTGACCGAGCTGCTCAAGCAGCCGCAGTACTCGCCGTACCCCGTCGAGGAGCAGGTCGTCTCGATCTGGGCCGGAACGAACGGCAAGCTCGACACCATCGAGGTCGAGGACGTCCTGCGCTTCGAGCGCGAGCTCCTGGACTACCTGCGTCGCAACACCAAGGTGCTCGACACCCTGCGTGAGACGAACGTCCTCGACGACGACACGGTCGCCGAGCTCACCGCGCAGACGGACGCCTTCATCCTGGAGTTCCAGGGCGGCAAGGGCCACGCCATCGGCGCCCCTGGTCACGAGGAGCACGCCGCAGCCGAGGCTGAGGACGTCAACCAGGAGAAGATCGTCAAGGGTCGTCGCGCGTAATCGCGCGAAGGTACTGATTCATGGGCGCTCAACTCAGGGTCTACAAGCAGAAGATCTCTTCTGCTCAGACGACCAAGAAGATCACGAAGGCGATGGAACTCATCGCGGCTTCGCGCATCCAGAAGGCGATGGCACGCGTCAAAGCGTCCAGCCCCTTCGCGCGGGCCGTGACGAGGGCCGTGTCCGCCGTCGCGACGCACTCGAACGTCGACCACCCGCTCACCCGCGAACCCGAGAACATCCGCCGCTCCGCGGTCGTGATCTTCTCGTCCGACCGGGGACTCGCAGGAGCCTTCAACTCGCAGATCCTCCGTGAGGGTCTCGAGGTTGCCGAGCTCCTGCGCGAGCAGGGCAAGGAGCCGGTGTTCTATCTGATCGGCCGCAAGGCCGTCGGGTACTTCCAGTTCCGTCGTATCAGCGCGGCCGCCGAGTGGACCGGTGACACCGACACCCCCTCGTTCCACACTGCGGAGGAGATCTCGGCCACGCTGCTCGAGGCGTTCACCCGCGGGGGAGACGCCGGCGGCGTCGACGAGATCCACCTCGTGTTCAACCGCTTCGTCAGCATGATGACGCAGGAGCCGGAGTCCGTGCGCCTGCTTCCGCTGGAGATCGCGGAGGCCGATGACTCGGAGGCCGGCAGCACCGTCTACCCGCTGTACGAGTTCGAGCCGGATGCCGAGACCGTTCTCGACGCGATCCTGCCGGTGTACATCCAGAGCCGCGTCTTCAACGCTCTTCTGCAGTCGTCCGCCGCAAAGCAGGCTGCGACGCAGAAGGCGATGAAGTCGGCCAGCGACAACGCCGACAAGCTCATCACCGACTACACCCGTCTGCGCAACAACGCGCGCCAGGCGGAGATCACGCAGCAGATCGCAGAGATCGTCGGCGGCGCCGACGCCCTCTCGTCGAGCAAATAGACCATCAGGAGAGAGACGAAAATGACCCCCACCGCTACGGCTGACAAGCCGGCGACCGCGGTCGTCGGGCGCGTCGCACGCGTCAACGGTCCGGTTGTCGACATCGAGTTCCCGCACGACTCGATCCCCGACATCTACAACGCGCTGAAGACCACGATCGTCATCGGCGAGGAGTCGACCGAGATCACCCTCGAGGTCGCTCAGCACCTGGGCGACGACCTCGTGCGCGCGATCGCCCTCAAGCCGACGGACGGCATCGTCCGCGGCCAAGAGGTCCGCGACACCGGCGAGGCCATCTCGGTCCCCGTCGGCGACGTGACCAAGGGCAAGGTCTTCAACGTGATCGGCGAGGTCCTCAACGGCGAGCCCGGTGAGACCATCGAGGTCACGGAGCGCTGGCCGATCCACCGCAAGGCCCCCAACTTCGACCAGCTCGAGTCGAAGACGACGATGTTCGAGACGGGCATCAAGTCGATCGACCTCCTCACCCCGTACGTGCAGGGTGGAAAGATCGGTCTGTTCGGTGGCGCCGGTGTCGGCAAGACCGTCCTCATCCAGGAGATGATCCAGCGCGTCGCGCAGGACCACGGTGGTGTGTCGGTGTTCGCCGGTGTCGGCGAGCGCACCCGTGAGGGCAACGACCTCATCCACGAGATGGAAGAGGCGGGCGTCTTCGACAAGACCGCCCTCGTCTTCGGCCAGATGGACGAGCCGCCGGGGACGCGTCTTCGCGTCGCGCTCTCGGCTCTGACGATGGCGGAGTACTTCCGCGACGTGCAGAAGCAGGACGTGCTGCTCTTCATCGACAACATCTTCCGCTTCACGCAGGCCGGTTCCGAGGTCTCCACGCTGCTCGGCCGCATGCCGTCGGCCGTGGGCTACCAGCCGAACCTCGCCGACGAGATGGGCCTCCTCCAGGAGCGCATCACCTCGACCCGTGGTCACTCGATCACCTCGCTGCAGGCGATCTACGTGCCGGCCGACGACTACACCGACCCGGCTCCGGCGACCACCTTCGCCCACCTCGACGCCACCACGGAGCTCTCGCGTGAGATCGCGTCGAAGGGTCTGTACCCGGCCATCGACCCGCTGACCTCGACGTCGCGCATCATGGACCCCCGCTACTTGGGCGAGGACCACTACCGCGTCGCCACCACGGTCAAGCAGATCCTCCAGAAGAACAAGGAGCTGCAGGAGATCATCGCCATCCTCGGTGTCGACGAGCTCTCCGAGGAAGACAAGATCGTCGTGGCCCGCGCCCGTCGCATCCAGCAGTTCCTCTCGCAGAACACCTACATGGCCAAGAAGTTCACGGGCGTCGAGGGTTCGACCGTGCCGCTCAAGGAGACCATCGAGTCCTTCGATGCGATCACCCGCGGTGACTTCGACCACGTCGCCGAGCAGGCCTTCTTCAACGTCGGCGGCATCTCCGACGTCGAAGAGCAGTGGGCCAAGATCCAGAAGGAGAACGCCTGACCATGGCGCTGCATGTCAGCCTCGTCTCCGCCGAGGCGGAGGTCTGGACGGGAGAGGCGAGTCTCGTGGTCGCCAAGACCGTCGAGGGTGAGATCGGCTTCATGACCGGCCACGAGCCGGTGCTGGCGATCCTCGCAGAGGGCCAGGTCCGCATCACCCAGGAAGACGGCACCAAGGTGCTGGCCAACGCGCAGGACGGATTCCTCTCCATGGAGGGGAACAACCTGACGATCGTGGCCGGCAACGCGGCTCTCATCGCCTGATCGAATCTCAGTCCGAAGCGCAAGGCTCCTCACGGCGCCTTGCGCTTCGGCGTGTCCCCGGAGGCTCCATGAAGATCCTGCTCCCTCCCTCCGAGACGAAGCATCCCGGCGGCGCCGGCGCGCCGCTCGTCGTCGACGAGCTGGCACTGTCCGGCCTCGCCGCCGAGCGACAGGCCGTCATCGACGCCCTTGTCGATCTCTCGGCGGACGAGGACACGGCACGCAGGGTGCTTGGTCTCAGCGCCCGGCAGGCAGGGGAGGTGGAGCACAATCGGATGCTGCGCACCGCCGCCACGATGCCCGCGGCGGATCGCTACACCGGCGTGCTGTACGACGCGCTGGATGCCGCGTCCCTGTCTCCGGCCTCGCGCCGCTGGCTGGGCTCGCACGTGTGGATCCATTCTGCTCCGTTCGGCCCCGTCGGCGCGCTCGACACCATCCCCGCCTATCGGCTCTCGGCCGGGACATCCCTGCCCGGGCTGAAGGCGCTGCGCCGTCACTGGGCGGAGGCGACGACCGCCGCGATCGGGGTGGAGGCGCCGTCCTTCGTACTCGATCTCCGGAGCGAGGCGTATGTCGCGCTCGGGCCCGTTCCCGCATCGGTCCCCTCCGCCTATGTCCGTGTCGTCACCTCGCAGGGCCGGGCGCTGAACCACTTCAACAAGAAGTCCAAAGGTCTGCTCGTGCGTGCACTCGCACAGCAGCGACCGCGGTTCGGGACGTTGAGAGGGTTGCGCACCTGGGCGGCGGCGAACGACTTCCAGTTCCGCGATGCCGATGAACGAGGCGTTCTTGAGCTCGTCGTCGACGAATGACCCTGTGTAACGCGAAGGTAAACGCTTCGCGCGGCGTCGTTGCCAGCACTTTGGCTGTGTGGGAGAGTAGTGGGTGCTCGGCCCGGGCACGGGCCGCACTAGGAGGGAATTCCCATGTCTAACGATGCAACCGGTCCCGCGGAGCCGAACAGCGGTGATCAGACCGGCGCGGCGAACGTGCCGCCGGCACCCCCCGCAGCACCGCAGTCTGCCCCGTCTGCTCCTGTTCCGCCCGCTTCCGCTCCGGCTCCGGGTCAGCCTGCTCCCGGCCAGCCCGCACCGGGCTACGGCCAGCCGGCGTACGGCCAGCCCGCTCCCGGGTACGGCCAGCCGCCCCAGGGCGCTCCGGCACCCGGCTACGGCGCACCGGCCGGGGCCCCCTACGGTGCCCAGCCCGCGTACGGCGCTCCTGTTCAGCCCAACATCACCATCAACCTCTGGCTGTCGGTGTTCTTCGGCTGGATCCCCGCGCTGATCTTCTTCCTGATCGAGAAGGACAAGGTCGCCCCGAACTACCAGCGTGCGAATGCGGCGAACCTGAACTTCCAGATCGTCCTCGCGATCGCCTATGCGGCGTGCGTCGTGCTGAGCTTCGTGATCATCGGCGCGTTCCTGCTGCCGCTCGTCAGCCTCGCGCAGCTGATCATCGGCATCATCCACGCCATCAACGTGCCGCCGCAGCTCGCGGCCGGCCAGGAGGGCAAGTTCTACCTGGCTCCGAACTGGATCAAGTAGAGCAAATCCGAGAAGGGCCTTCGACCGAGTGTCGGAGGCCTTTCTCGTTCCCGGGCCACGCTTGCGGTCGGCGGAGCGACCGCCGCTAACATGGCCAGTGCGGAGCGCACGCTTCGCCGCGGAGGCGAGAGCCGCCTCCCGAGACCAGAGAAAAGCGAGTCTCATGGGATACGACGGATACGAGAGCGGTTTCTACGCGTTCCTCGGCATCTACATCACCATCCTCCTCGTCGGCAGCGTGATCGGCTACGTGGTCGGCTCGTTCCTGATGATGAAGATCTTCGACAAGGCCGGCGTCACCGACAGATGGCGCGCGTGGGTCCCCGTCTACAACACGATGATCTTCATGAAGCTCGGAGACATCAGCCCCTGGCTTCTGCTGTACTGCATGGGCGGAGCGATCCTGTTGAGCTGGATCGGCGTCGGTCTGCTCTTCGTGATCGGGATGCAGGTGCTCCTCATCCTGGCCGCGTGGCGCGTCGGCCTGAAGCTGCAGAAGGACTCGGTGTGGGTCGTCCTCTACATCTTCCTGCCCGTCGTCTGGATGGCGATCGTCGCCTTCGACGGGTCACGCTGGAACCCGAACATCGTGCCCGCGTCATGGGCGGGCAACGGCTTCTTCGCAGACCGCACGGTCTGGCAGGGCGTTCCCGTGCAGCCCGGGGCGGCTCCGCAGGGCTATGGGGCGCCTCAGGGTTACGGCGCTCCTCAGGGTTATGGCGCTCCTCAGGGTTACGCGCAGCCAGGCAATGGCGCTCCTCAGGGCTATGGTGCTCCTGTCCCGCCGGCGCCGCAGGGTTACGGCGCTCCGCAGGGGTATGGGCAGCCAGGCTACGGCGCCCCGGTCCCGCCGTCGCAGCCAGGATACGGTCAGCCTGCGGCGCCTCAGCCGCCGGTGTTCCCGTCTGCGGCACCGCAGCCACCGGCTGCTCCGCCTGCGGCACCTCAGCTGCCGGCTGCGCCACCCGCGGCACCGCAGCCACCGGCCGCTCCGCCCGCGGCACCGCAGCCACCGGTGCCGCCGGCCGACCCGATGCAGCCTCCGGTCTGAGAGCTGACTGCGCGGAGCCCTTGACGTCGGTCGAGGGCTCCGCGCAGTCACATGCATCCTCCCGTGCGCGATAACGTGGGAGACATGGTCATCACGCCAACGAGGGATCGGGAGTCCACTACGATGTGTCTGTATCCTGAGGCCCCCCGAATCGCCGCAGGCAGTTCGGAGGCGGCACGTGGCTGAGACGACGACGAAGACGCACGGCATCACTGCTGGGCCGAAGCGATTCCGGTTGTCTTGGGCCGGCGTCACCGATGTAGGCCTGCGTCGTGACACCAACCAGGATTCCTTCTTCGCGGAGTATCCGTTGTTCATCGTCGCGGATGGCATGGGCGGGCACGCGGGAGGCGAGATCGCCAGCCAGCGCACGATCGCTCGTCTCGAGGCGCTGCTGGATGGGGGTGAGGTGAGCCGGGAGCGGATCGAGAGTGCGCTCGAACTGGTCGTGGGCGACATCGCCGCTCACCCGGAGACGACCGATGAGGGCACCGGCACCACCCTGACGGGAGTGTTCCTCGAGTCAGAGGGTGACGACGCGCACTGGGTGGCGCTCAATATCGGGGATTCACGCGTCTACCTTCTCCGCGACGATCGCCTGGTCCAGGTGACCACCGATCATTCGGTCGTTCAGGAACTGATCGCCGCCGGAAAGATCAGCCCCGATGAGGCCGAGGGGCATCCCTACAGCAACGTGATCACGCGAGCCGTCGGAGCCAGCGAGCTCACGGCCCCTGACTACGTGACCATCGACGTGCGCGACGGCGACCGCTTCGTGATCTGCTCCGACGGGTTGACGAAAGAGCTGACCGATTACGGTATCCAGCACTTCCTGAAGGAGAACGCCGACCCCGGCGCCGCGGTGGACGCGATGCTGGCCGCCGCGTTGGAGAACGGCGGCAGAGACAACGTGACGCTTGTGATCGTGCAGGTCGACGACGACTCTTCCTCCACAGACGCGCCTTCTGAGCAATAGCGAGTGATCTCCGGCGAACGCTGGGGATAACGCCGACATCGTGGTGCACGATGGTGTGCACTGTGGGTATGGACTCCCTGACGATCGCGATTCCCGCCGCGCCCGCCGAAGCGAAGCGCCCGCCGATGCCCTTCATGGCTGCGCTCGTCCCCGTCGCCGGCGGCGTGGTGATGTGGCTGGTGACCGGCTCGCTGTTCGCCCTGTGCTTCGCCGCCCTCGGCCCGCTGATGATCGCGGCCTCGCTGATCGACGGCGCAAGGGCCCGTAGGAGGGCGCGGCGCATCGCCGAGATCGAGAACCAGGCGGCGTGGGAGCGAGCTGAGGACGAGCTCGTGCGCAGACACGATGAAGAACGAGCGCTGCAGGACCTGAGGTGTCCCGATGCGGCGTCCGCGATGCGGCGACCGCCGCTGCGCGGCCCCGAGGGAGCGGATGCCGCCACTCTCCTCGTCGTGGGCCGAGGCGGAGCACGCAGCGAGATCCGGTCGTCCGGCGGTGATGACGATCGCGCGAGAGCGTTTCAGAAGCGCTGCGGTCGTCTCGACGACTCGCCCATCGCCGTCCCCCTCGGAGGGGGCGTGTGTCTGCGTGGTCCCGAGCCCCTGGTTCTGGCGGTCATGCGAGGACTCGTCGTGCAGCTCTGCCTGCGGTTCAGCGCGGCGCAGGTCGCGATCGTCGGAGAGCGCATGCACGAGTGGGGCATCGGTGGATTCGGAGCCTCGTCGCGAAGGGAGGCGCTGCGCGTCGGCGTCGCGCGGATCGGTGAGCCGAGGCCGCAGGCCGAGTCGGTGATCTGGATCGGCACGGCGACCGACGAGGTGCCGGAGGGCGTGACGACCGTCCTGGATGTCGTCGAGCCGAGACGGGCGTCGCTGCGGACTCCGCACGGGATCGCCGAAGTCTCCGCAGAGGGAGTGTCGGTCGCGCAGACGGCGGCGATCTCGGCGACGAGGGCCGAGGGGCAGGATGACATCGATGTGCTGCCGACAGCTGTCGCGCTGAGCGATCTCGCACAGCACGCCGGGTCGAGCGGGCTGCCCGCGACCATCGGACGGAACGAGCGCGACGAGGTGGTCGTCGACATCGTCGAAGACGGCCCGCACGCGATCGTCACGGGGACCACCGGCACGGGCAAGAGCGAACTGCTGGTGTCTTGGGTGGCAGCGATGGCCTCGGCGCACGGTCCCGAACGTGTTCTTTTCGTGCTCGCGGATTTCAAAGGAGGCACGGCGTTCGAGCCGCTGCGCGAGCTCCCGCAGGTCGCGGCCGTGATCACCGACCTCGACGAGGCGGGTGCGCGACGGGGGGTCTCGAGCCTCACGGCCGAATTGCGTCGGCGTGAGAGCGCGTTGGCCTCCGCGGGGGTTCGCGATGTGCGCGACTCTGACATGCCGAGGCTGGTGATCGTCGTGGACGAGTTCGCGGCGCTGCTCCAGGAGCATGCTGATCTCGGCGCGGTGTTCACCGATATCGCGGCCCGCGGGCGGGCGCTCGGCATGCACCTCGTGATCGGCACGCAGCGGGCCTCCGGAGTGATCCGCGACGCGCTTGCCGCTAACTGCCCCCTCCGCGTGAGTCTGCGTGTCGGCGATCCCTCAGACAGCCGGCTCGTGATCGGCACGGACGCGGCGGCCGAACTGCCCGGTGGTGCGGCGTCGCGAGGTCTGGCTCTCGTACGGCGTCCCCAGGACGCTGAGCCGATCGCCATGCGTGTGGCGCTGACCAGGGCCGCGGATCTGCGTGCTGCCGCGGTGACCTGGGCGGACGCAGAAGCAGCGCAGAGCCCGTGGCTGCCCGCATTGCGGCCTCTCGTCAGGCTCGCGGAGCTGCCTGCGCCGCCGCCCGGGAATCTGGTCCTCGGTCAAGCGGATGAACCTGAGCGGCAGCGACAGCCGGTGCAGACTCTGCGGGTGGGTGTCGAACGGGGGCTCGCGGTCCTCGGCGGCTCCGGTTCAGGGCGTACCTCGCTGCTTCGGTTGATTCGGCATCAGCATCCTTCGGCGCTCTGGCTTCCTGCGGACGTCGAGGCCGCGTGGGACGTCGTCGCGGATCTTTCCGACCGACGTACGACGGCGCCGGATCTCATCCTGTGCGACGATCTCGACGCTCTGCTTGCGGACCTGCCGCCGGAGCACGCGCAGGTGTTCGCGCAGCGGTGGGAGCAGATTCTCCGCGCCGGCGCGGAGACCACGTTCGTGCTGACCGCGACCAGAGCATCGGGTGCAGTGGGACGGCTGATGGATGCTCTGCCGAGACGTGCCCTGCTGCGGATGCCGAGCCGTGTGGAGCACTTGGCCGCGGGCGGAGAATCGGCGACGTTCGATCGAGACAGAGCCCCGGGGCGTGCGACGCTGGGGGAGCGTGACGTCCAGATCGCCTGGGTCGACGAAGAGGGCTTTCCGAGCAGTCCGGCCCCGCATCCGATGCGTTGGACGCCGTCGGCGCAGTTCACCGCCGTCGTCACATCGGGCCCCCACGCCGTGGCACGGGCGATGCAGGAGGCGCATCCGGGGTGCGAGGTCGTGCTCGCCCCGCTGGAGCCGTCGGACTCGGCACGACCGGCGATCCTCGTCGCGGACTCCGACACCTGGCAGCGCAACTGGCAGATCTGGCAACGGATCAGAGCGCACGGCGAAGTACTGATCCGGGCAGAGAATCCGGCAGACCTGCGGCAACTCGCGGGCGTCCGCGAAACTCCGCCCTTCGCACATCTGCACGCGGGCCGGGCATGGTCGCTGCGTGACGCCGAACAGCCGCAGCGTGTCGTGCTTCCCGAGTTGATGTCGCGGTGAGCGATCCTCAGAGGAGCGGGCTCACCCGGATCGCGCCAACCTCTGCGGCTCCACCGCGTACGACCAGCGGAAGCTCAGCGGCGAGAGAGTCCACCTCGGCACTGGTCAGGGCGCCCGCGCGGGAGAGCAGGGTCGCGGCGACCAGAGTGCCGATACGCGTCGAGCCGTCGAGGGTCTTGAGCACGACGGTGGTCCCGTTGGGGGCGACCATCACCATGACGCCCTCCGCTCCGTACTTGGCGAACACGCCGAGCTTCTCGATCGCGACCGTGTCGGGCCGTCCGGGCCCTTCGATAGTCCACGGGCTCTCGCGAACAGCGCGGACGAGGGATCCGGCCACCCTGTGCAGCGCGAAGGGCGAGCGCTCCGACGCGCTGCCGATGCGATGGATCGCCCGAGCGAGACCGGTCAAGGTGATCGCGTGCACGGGGGCGCCGCACCCGTCGATGGCGGTGTGCGCGACCTTCTCTCCGCTGAGACGCTCGACGACTTCGCGGATGTGCAGCTGCAGAGGGTGCGAAGGGTCGAGATAGCCGTCGGTCGGCCAGCCCGTCGCGACACAGGCGCGCAGCATCGCTGCGTGCTTGCCGGAGCAGCCCATGCGGATGCGGGTCGGAACCCCATGCTCGCGAACGAGCTCGTCGCGTGTGGCCGAATCGGTCGGCCATGACACCGGGCACCCCAGGTCGTCCTCGTTCAGACCTCCCTGGGTGAGGATGTCGCGGACCACCGCGGCGTGCCGGTCGGTGCCGACGTGGCTCGCGGTCGCGATCGCGAGCTGCTCGCCCTCGAGCGGAGCCCCTGCGGTGATGCAGGCGACGGCCTGCAGCGGCTTGAGGCTGGAGCGGGGGAGGATCAGGGCGTCCGCATTCCCGTGGCGGGCGACCACCTCTCCATCGGGGGAGAGGACGACGGCGGCCCCCGCATGGCGGGATTCGACGAATCCGCTCCGTTCGACGACCGCGAGTTCAACAGCATCCTGAATGGTGAAAGTCTCCAGCACCTGCCAAGACTACCCGGCGTGATCGGACGCCGGTGGCAGACTGGGGGGATGGCAGACACCGCTCTCGGAGAGCACCGCTACGCACTCACCTCGACCTGGACCGGGAACACGGGCACCGGCACGAGCGGATATCGCGACTATCGCCGAGACGTCACGCTCGAAGTCCAGGGCAAACCAGACATCCTGGCGTCCAGCGACAAGCCGTTCCGCGGGGATCCGTCCAGATGGAACCCGGAGGACCTGCTGCTCGCGTCCCTCTCGGAGTGTCATCTGCTGTCCTACCTGCACGCCTGTGTGACCGCGGGAGTGGTCGTCGTCTCTTATCGCGACACGGCGTCCGGCCTGATGCGCGAGGACGGACGCGGGGGAGGAGCCTTCGTCGAGGTGATGCTGCGACCGGAGGTCGTGGTCTCCGAGGAATCGATGATCGAGGCAGCCGAGAGAGCGCACGCCCAGGCCAACGAATGGTGCTTCATCGCGAACTCGATGAACTTCCCCGTGCGGCACGAGGCGACGGTCACCGCCGCCTCGTGAGTGGGTCTCGCTACCGCCGCTCGTGCGGAAGAGCCTGCCTGATCTTCTCGATCGTGCCCTGGGCCGGGGCCTCGTTGTAGGCGCCGGCGAGCTCCTGGCCGGAGAGCGCGTGGATGGCGGCCATGATCTCGTCAGTGGCGAGACGTCGTGCCTTGCCGCTCGTGGCGGGACCGTGAGGTGCGAGATCGAGCGGCGCACCGAACTTCACGGTGATGCGCTCCGAGAGCGTCGGCATCTTCGCGCCCACTGGCATCACCTTGTCTGTGCCGATCAGGCCGACCGGAACCACCGGGGCGCCGGTCTGCAGGGCCAGGAAGGCGACACCGGTGCGGCCCTTGTAGAGTCGCCCGTCCGTCGAGCGCGTGCCCTCGGGGTAGAGCGCGACCGCGAGGCCCTCGTCGAGCAGCTGGCGCTGGAGGTCGAGCGCGTCGAGAGCCGCCTGGCCAGCTCCGCGCCGGACGGGGATCGCGCCGATGGCTTCGAAGAACGTCTTGCTCATCCAGCCTTTGGCGCCGGTGCCCTCGAAGTAGCTCGACTTCGCGAGGAAGTGCACAGGGCGAGGCGCGGCGACAGGGATGGCTATCGAGTCGATGAACGACAGATGGTTGCTCGCGAAGATCACAGGCCCGTCGAGCGGAACGAGATCCCGACCCTCGATCCGGGGCCGGTAGACCAGGCGGGCGAGCGGGCTGATCAGACTGCGTCCGAGAGTGTAGGTGAACCCCGCGTGGCGCGGCTTCGCGGTCTCTGCAGGCGACGGCTCGGGCTCCACGGACTGCTCAGAGGTCATTCGGAAAGGGTACTCCGCAACGCATGCCTTTACGGGAATGCGAGCGGGCAGTCGTGCCGTTCAGCGCGAACCAAGGCGGATGCGAGAGGATGGGGTGTCTCCCACCAGCGATTCCGAGGTCATTCACCGTGCGCAAGCGTCCGCTTCTCGTCCTGTCAACCGTCGCTGCGGCGACCCTGCTCCTGGCCGGATGCTCCGGCAGCTCGGCGCCCGAATCCTCGGGCACGCCGGAGCCCACGGCGTCGAGCTCCTGCCTCGCCGACCTGCAGCCCGGCACCGGGTCCGACGCGGTGACCGTCGACGGCACGGGGGCCGCCGCCAAGGTCACGGTTCCTGCGGGGACGGAGATCGCGAACGCTGAGCGCTCGGTCGTGGTGAAGGGCGAGGGCGACGACGTCATGCCCGGCGACCTGGTCTCGCTGCGTTACCAGCTCATCGACGCGACCACGAACGAGGTGCTGAGCACTTCGGCGCGCGGACAGGACGGCGTGCTGCCTGCTCTGCTCGCCGTGCAGCAGCCCCAGCAGATGGTGGATCCGACTCAGTCGACCGTCTTCACGGTGGCCGCGGAGTGCCTTCCGATCGGGTCGAGCGTCGTCCTGACGCTCCCGGCGTCGAGTGCTGAGACGCACCCGAGCGTTCTCTACATCGAAACCGTCGCCGAGCTCCCGACCACAGCCTCGGGCAGCGATGTCGACGCGACCAAGGGCATGCCCGAGGTCAAGCTGGACGAATCCGGCTCGCCGACCATCACGATTCCCGACGGAGACGCGCCCACCGAGACGCAGGTCGCGGTTCTCAAGGAGGGCGACGGACCCGTCGTGGCATCCGGCGATCTGGTCACGGTGCAGTATCGCGGTGTGAAGTGGTCGGACGGCACTGAGTTCGACTCCAGCTGGGGCCGCGACGCCGAGCCCGCACAGTTCCAGACCACGAGCGTGGTCACCGGCTTCAAGACCGCGCTCGAGGGTCAGAAGGTCGGCTCGCAGGTGGTCGTCGTCATGCCGCCGAAGGACGGCTATGGCGAGGGTGAGATCAACGACACCGATCTGAAGGGCGAGACCCTCGTGTTCGTCGTGGACATTCTCGGCACGACTCCGATCGAGGTCGCCGCCCAGTAGTCGCGGCGGGGCCGAGGGCGTGTCATAGGCTGGCGGCATGCGTCGCATCATCGTCCTCGGCTCCACCGGCTCTATCGGCACGCAGGCGCTCGACGTCATCCGCGCCAACCCGCGCCGCTTCGAACTCGTCGGCCTCGCCGCGGGCACGAACGCGGAGATGCTCGCCGAACAGGCACAGCAGTTCCGGGTCGAGGACACGGCTCTGGGCGCGGTCGACGCCGAGCAGCTGGTGCGCGACGTCGACGCCGACGTGGTGCTCAACGCCATCACGGGGTCCATCGGCCTCGGGTGCACCCTGGCCGCACTGAAAGCAGGGCGCACGCTCGCTCTCGCCAACAAGGAATCGCTCATCGTCGGAGGCGACCTCGTGCAGGCCGCCGCGGCGCCAGGGCAGATCGTGCCGGTCGACTCCGAGCATTCCGCGCTCGCCCAGGCACTGCGCAGCGGCACGCACGACGAGGTCCGGCGGCTGGTGGTGACGGCATCCGGCGGTCCCTTCCGAGGCCGCACTCGCGCCGAGATGCAGGACATCACCCCACAGGAAGCTCTCGCTCACCCGACCTGGGACATGGGCCGCGTCGTCACCACGAACTCCGCGACCCTCGTGAACAAGGGCCTCGAGGTCATCGAAGCCCACCTGTTGTTCGACATCGACTACGACGACATCGACGTGGTCGTGCACCCGCAGTCGATCGTGCACTCCATGGTCGAGTTCATCGACGGATCGACGATCGCGCAGGCGTCGCCGCCCGACATGCGGCTGCCGATCTCGCTCGGCCTCGATTGGCCGAATCGCGTCGGCGGCGTTGGGCGTCCGCTCGACTGGACGCGGGCCACTTCCTGGACCTTCGAACCGCTGGACGATGCGGCATTCCCCGCCGTCGCGCTGGCGAAGTCGGTCGGCCGAGCGGGCGCGACGTTCCCCGCGGTCTACAACGCGGCCAACGAGCAGGCGGTCGACGCCTTCCACGAGGGGCGGCTGTCATTCCTTGGCATCACCGACACCATCGCCCGTGTGGTGGACGCGCATGAGCCACCGGCCGCCCTGACCGTCGAATCCCTGGGCGAGGCCGAGCTCTGGGCGCGCCGCAAGGCGGATGCGTTGATCGCCGCGTCCTGACCGCGGTGCGGGGCGTTCGTCTCGCTGCGCTCGCTTCACGACCGGCGCGAGGCGTTCCTCTCACCGCCCTCGATCGAGGACAGAGCCGGGCTCAGTCCTCGGGCGGGTACGGGACCGGCCAGTGCGACTCGGGCACCGGCCAGCCTGCGGCCTTCAGCGCTCGGCGGGCGAGCTCGCGCGCGGAGTATGGCGTGCGGACTCCGCGGATGTCGCGGTAGTCCTGATGTCCCGGACCTGCCCACAGGATCGCGTCACCCTCGCCGACCAGGTCGACAGCGGCGATGATCGCCTTCTCCGGGGGAGAGTACTCGTGGATCTCGGCATCCGGTCGTGCTCTGCGCGCGCCCTCGACGAGCGTCGCCCTGATCGAATCGGGGTCCTCGAAGCGCGGGTGGTGATCGGTGACGACTAGGATGTCGCTTCCCTCGACGGCGGTGCGCGCCATGTCGAAGCGCTTGCTGGCATCGCGATCGCCGTCGGCGCCGAAGAGCATGAGCACCCGCCCGGGCGTCACCCGTCGGACCGCGGCGAGAGTCTTCTCGAAGGCATCGGGGGAGTGCCCGAAGTCGACGAACACGGCGGGGCCCGCCTCGCCCGAGACGAGCTGTGTGCGGCCCGGCAGGTAGGCGCGGATGCCGCCATCGCGATCGAGCGCGTCGACGATGCGGTCCCAGGCGTAGCCGCCTTCGAGCAGCATGACGATCGCGAGCGCTGCGTTCGCGGCCATGTGCGGCCCGATCACGGGCACGGTCGTCGTGAGCACTCCTGCGGGCCCGGTCATCGTGAAAGTCGTGCCCGCGGCGCGCTCGTCGTCGATCGTGACGACCCAGTCGGCGCGCGCAGCAGCAGCGCGATCCGCGGCGATCGAGGGGGTTCCGACTGTGACGACGGGGATCTCGGTGCGCTCGACGACGGTGGCACCGGACGGCGAGTCGAGGCAGACGACGCCGCGGCGGGCGCGGTCGGGCCGGAAGAGAGGCAGCTTCGCCTCGAAGTACTCCTCCATGTCGGCGTAGTCGTCGAGATGGTCGTGACTGAGGTTGGTGAAGCCGGCGACATCGAAGAGGATGCCGTCGACGCGATGGCGCGAGAGCGCCTGGGCGCTGACCTCGACCGCCACAGCTTCGACGTCGCGCTCGCGCATGAGGGCCAGCAGTGCATGCATCTCGGACGCTTCGGGCGTGGTGAGACGCGACACGATGACTTCGCCGGCGATGTGCCGTTCGGCAGTCGACGACAGGCCGGTGACGACGCCGATCTGGTCGAGGACACCTTCGAGCAGGTGCGAGACGCTGGTCTTGCCGTTCGTGCCGGTGGTGGCGAACAGCAGGGGAAGGCTGTCGTCGGCGCCGGTGCCGTAGACCCACGCGCTGAGTGCGCCGAGAACGCCACGAGGATCGTCGACCACGATGATCGGGAGTCCGGCCGGCGCGGCGATATCGGCGCCGGCGGCATCGGTGATGATCGCGACCGCGCCCTTCTCCGCAGCGGTCACGGAGAACTCGGCACCATGGCGGTTCACGCCCTGGATCGCGACGAACGCCTCGCCTGCGCGCAGGTCGGCGGTGGCGAGGGTGATCCCCGACAGCGCGATTCCGGTCAGGTCGCCGCGCACATCACGGGCGAATCGTGTGGCGAGTTCGGACAGCTCACGCCGGGGCGGGTTCGCGGGGCGGAGCACGGGAGGCAGGCTCGGTTGTTGTTCAATCGACATGTCCCCTCCATGTTCTCACGGCCACGCGGGATGAACGGATCGGCACGACGTCCGCTCCCGCCACGCGGCGGGAGCGGACGACTGTTCAGGCGCGGCGTCGGTAGGCGAGAACGGAGATCACCAGCGCGGCGAGCCCCGCGGCGAGACCGGTTCCGCCCAGGATCCCGCCCAGAGGGTCGGGAGCGGGGGCGGATTCGGCTGCCGCCGCGTCCGTGCCGCCGTGCCCGCTCTCGTGCCCGTCGCTCTCGGCCGCGGCGACCGTGACGACGGGCGCCGGGTTGTCGAGGTTGTGCGGGTCCTCGCCGTCTTCCGCGAGCTGGGTCCACTCGGTGCTTCCCTCGACGCACGTCTGCACGACGGGGAAGGCGAGCGTCTCGGGGGTGTCCTCATCGAGGCCGATCGACATGCTCACGGCTCCTCGGAGATCGATCGGCACCGGCGTGACCGCGGTATAGGTGACGGCGCTGACCAGGCCGTCGTCTCCTCGCTCGACATCGATGGACCAATCGCTGTCCATGGTGGGCGCGACCGAGGCGAGGCCCTCGGGCATCGTGATCTTCAGCGAGGTCGTCGGCGACGACTCGCAACCGTGCGAGAAGGCGAAGGTGAGCACGCCGTGCTCGCCCGCGGCGATCTCGTCCGGGGTCACGGTGACGTGGGCGCTCGCGGCGAGAGGCGCGGCGATCGCGATGAGAGCGCCGCCGATGAGACCGACGGTGAGCGTGGTGGTGGAACGCATGGTGAAACTCCTTGATTGCAGAGGAAGCGGGCGCGCGGAATGGCGCGAGAACCCGCGGGATGAGCGCCGGCGAGAGCGGGCGCAGTGCGATCAGGAGAGGAGCGGGGGGCCGCGGCGGGAGACGGCGGAGCTGTGCGCCGCGTGGATGAGCGGGTGCCGGTGCGAGACGAGTGCGGCAGGACGGCGGTGATCGGCAGGAACTGTGAGGTCTGAATGCTGCACGAGTGCGAGCATCCACCCGGCGATCATGCGCACCAGGGACTCGCCGTGCCAGAGCAGGGCTGTTGTGGCGACGGCGGCGAGGACGTGCCCCGCGATCATCGCGAGGTCGGGGAGGGCCGCCATCGACACCGGACCGAGCGGGAGCATCCCGTGCTGATGTCCGAGCTCGACCGCCGAGCCGGTCGGTGCTCCGAGCAGTTGGAACACGACGTGGAATGCGGCTTGGCTGATGAGGACTGTGAGCGCCATTCTCGACTTCGACACCCGTGCGCCGATCAGCGCGGCGGCGAGAGGGAGGAGCAGCACGGCTGCAGAGACTACGAGCAGCGGATGCGGAGCTGCTCCGCCGGCGAAGGTGTGCGACACCGCGGCCAGCAATGTCGCCACAGCCGACGCCGAAGCCGCGCGCAGGAGTCGCAGCTGGCGGGTCGTCACGGAACCAGCCTAGGCGGTATGGGCGGATTCCTAGGCTGGGCCCACTAGCGTGGGCGTGTGGAAACACTGCTCTATGTGGGCGGCATCCTGTTCATGCTCATCGGCCTCGGCTTGTCGATCGGCCTGCACGAGGTCGGCCATCTCCTCCCTGCGAAGCTCTTCGGCGTGCGCGTCGGCCAGTACATGATCGGCTTCGGCCCGCGTCTGTGGTCGAAGCGCATCGGCGAGACCGAGTACGGATTCAAACTGCTGCCGCTGGGCGGATTCATCTCGATGTCGGGGATGTACCCGGCATCGAAGACGACGGGCCCCGCGAAGGGGATCTTCCGCACGCTCGTGCAGGATGCCCGCACCGCTAACGACGAGACGATCGCCGATGGCGAGGAGGACCGGGTCTTCTACCGGTTGCCGGTCTGGAAGCGCGTCGTCGTGATGCTCGGCGGCCCGGTCATGAACCTGATCCTGGCGACCGTGATCTTCACGGTGCTCGTCTCGGGCATCGGCGTGCAGCAGGGGACCACGACTATCGCCTCGGTGAGCGAATGCGTGCTCCCGGCAGGTTCCACGGCGACCGAGTGCACGGCCGACGACCCGAAGTCGCCGGCGGCGGAGGCGGGGATCCAGCCGGGTGATGTGCTGGTGTCGATCGACGGTGCCCCGGTGTCGACCTTCGCCGAGGCGACGGCGATCGTGCAGGCGTCGCCGGGGAAGGACCTCGCCGTCGTCGTTGATCGTGACGGCGAGGCGAAGAACCTCACGGTGACGCCGATCGCTGCCGAGCGCAGCATCACCGATGCGGGTGGGCGGCCCGTCGTCGACGACAAGGGCGTGCAGGTCGTGAAGACCGTCGGCTATGTCGGGATGGGCGCTCAGATGGGCTTCGTGCAGCAGCCGCTGACAGCGGGGCCGCAGATGACCGCCGACAGCACGGCGCGCGTCGCCTCGCTGATCGTGAACCTGCCGGTGAAGCTGTGGGACGTCGGCGTCTCACTCGTCACGGGTAGTGAGCGCGATCCCGACGGACCGCTGAGCGTCATCGGCGTGGGACGCCTCGCCGGTGAGGTCGCGGCAACCGACGCTCCGGTCCTGAGCCGATTGTCAGGGCTGCTGGGTCTTCTGGGCTCGCTCAACATCGCGCTGTTCGTCTTCAACATGATCCCGCTGCTGCCGCTCGACGGTGGACACATCATCGTCGCGCTGTGGGACGGCATCAAGCGGGTGTGGGCGAAGATCTTCCGTCGTCCGCCGCCCGCACCCGTGGATGCCACCAAGCTCGTGCCGCTGACCGTCGTCGTGGCGACTGTGCTGATCGCGATGGGCGCCCTTCTGCTGGCCGCCGACCTGTTCAACCCGATCGACATCCTCGGGGGCTGACCGCGCTCCGGTCGTCCAGCACGCCGCAGACGAGTCGAGACATCCCGCCCCAGCTCAGGCGAGTGCGTGGGCGGTGAGCCGTTCGAGGGTGCGGATGCCGTCGCGCGACAGTATCGACTCGAGGTGGCCCTGTATCGAGGCGAAGCGCTCGCCGCGGAGCGAATACACGTCGCCGGTGGCCGCGTCCGCCGAGACCTCCGCGGCGCCGACGGCGGTCGTGCCAGGGGCCACTCGCGCGGTGAATGTGTTGTAGAACCCGATCGACGCGTCCTCGCCGAACACGGGAACCGCTTTCTGCAATCCCTGGTGCGGGGTGTCGAGTGGAGCGAGCTCGATGCCGAGACGGTCAGCGAGGATCTGGTGGCTGAGGCACACGGCGAGGAGGGGAGCGCGGCCGTCGAGCCGGCGCGCGACGACGTCCCGCATCCGTGCGATCCGGGCGTTGTCCTCGTCGCGGGGATCGCCGGGGCCGGGGCCGGCGACCACGAGATCGGCGGCGTCGATCGCAGCATCCGTCACGTCGCTCCACGCCGAGATCGTGACTTCGAGGCCGAGATGGCGCAGCTGATGCGCGAGCATCGTCGTGAACCGGTCTTCGGCATCGACGACGAGGGCGGAGCGGCCTGTGAACGGACCCGTGAAGTCCTCGCCCTGCGGGTTGAGCCAGAAATCGGCCAGCCGGGCGTTGCGCGAGGCGAGAAGCGCCGCGACCGTCTCGTCAGCAGCGAGCGACTGCGGTGGTGCTGTCGGAGCGTCGGCATCGCTGCGTGCATCGGCGTCATGATCACGGTCGACGGCTCCGATGGCGCCCAGCACGCCGGCCGCCTTACCGTGCGTCTCGCTGACCTCGCCGTAGGGATCGGAGTGCCGCACGAGGGTCGCGCCGACCGGGACGCTCAGTGCGCCGTCTCGCAGGTACACGGTGCGGATGAGGATCGGGGCGTCGAGGTCGTGCCCGCCCTCGTCGTTCGGGCTGAACAGAGCGGCGACGCCGGAGTAGTACCCGCGAGGCTTCCGCTCATGCCGACGGATCACGGCGCAGGCGTTCTGCATGGGCGAACCCGTGACGGTCGGGGCGAACATGGTCTCGCGCAGGATGTCGCGTGGATCGAGTCGGCTGCGACCGCGCAGCATGTACTCGGTGTGCGTGAGCCGCGACATCTCCTTGAGATGCGGACCCGTGATGCGACCGCCGTCCGAGCACACGGCGCTCATCATCTTCAGCTCCTCGTCGACGACCATGAAGAGCTCCTCGGTCTCCTTCGTCGAGGAGAGGAACTCGACCAGCGTCTCCTTGGTCGCACCCCCGGCGGGGTGACGGAATGTGCCCGAGATCGGGTTCATCGTGACGACGCCTTCGCGGGCTACGACGTGCGCCTCGGGACTCGCACCCACCGCGATGTGCCCGGGGGTGAAGACGGCGAAGGTCCAGTACGCGCCGCGCTCATGGGTGAGCAGAGCCCGGAACCAGGTGAGCGCGGCTGTGCGGTCGTCGACGTCGATGTTCGCCGTGAAATCACGCCGGATCACGAAGTTGGCTCCTTCGCCACGACCGATCTCGTCGGCGATCACGCGTTCCACGATCGCGGCGTACTCATCGTCGGCGATGTCGAATCCGGCGTCGCGCAGGGGTACGGCATCCGCCGGCAGTGCGTCGAGAAGCGCGGCCGTCGGAAGACGCAGGTGCTCGTCGATGACGATGCAGCGCAAAGGGGCGCCGTCGTCCTGGGCGACGAAGCCGCGCTCGCGCACCTGGCGGTATGGCACGAGGGCGAAGACCTCGTGAGGCGTGCCGCCTGCAGAAAGAGGAATGTCGGCGAGCAGATCGACGTCGACGACGTCTCCGGAGAGCAGTTCGACGGTGTCGGCGCCGTCGCGCGCGATCAGTACGAAGGATGCCCCAGGGTCGGCGCTGAGCTCGGCGAGGCGTGAGAGGGTCATCGATGTCTCCTGTGCGGGGAAGAGGCGCGGCTCAAACGAAAAAACCGCCCCGGAAGGCGGTCTGGATTCGTGGGAACGCGAACACACCGCCTAAGAGGCGGGCCACCAGGTGCGGTTCGCGGACATGTGGTGAAAACTATCACACCGCAAGGGCCCGCCCCCGGCTCGTGACGTGCTGCTGTCATCCAGCCCGCGTGCATCCAGGCGGCGTAGGCTTGAGGCGTGCCAGCAGTGAACCTTGGGATGCCGAAGATCCCCGAAGTCCTCGCCCCTCGTCGCAAGTCCCGTCAGATCAAGGTGGGCAAGGTGCTCGTCGGGGGAGACGCTCCCGTGAGCGTGCAGTCGATGACAACGACGAAGACGACGGACATCAACGGCACCCTCCAGCAGATCGCCGAGCTCACGGCATCGGGGTGCGAGATCGTGCGCGTGGCGGTACCGCATCAGGACGATGCGGACGCGCTCAAGATCATCGCGATGAAGAGCCAGATCCCCGTGATCGCCGATATCCACTTCCAGCCGCGGTACATCTACACGGCGATTGATGCCGGATGCGGCGCGGTACGCGTGAACCCCGGCAACATCCGCGAGTTCGACGGCAACGTCGGCAAGATCGCAGAGGCAGCGAAGGCGGCGGGCGTCTCGCTCCGCATCGGTGTGAACGCGGGTTCCCTGGACAAGAGGATCCTGCAGAAGTACGGCAAGGCCACGGCTGAGGCGCTCGTCGAGAGCGCCGTGTGGGAAGCCTCCCTGTTCGAGGAGCACGACTTCCACGACTTCAAGATCTCGGTCAAGCACAACGACCCGATCGTCATGGTCAAGGCGTATCGCCAGCTCGCCGAGCGGGGCGACTGGCCCCTGCACCTCGGCGTCACCGAGGCCGGCCCCGCGTTCCAGGGCACGATCAAGAGCGCCACGGCTTTCGGCATTCTGCTGGGCGAGGGAATCGGCGACACCATCCGCGTCTCGCTCTCGGCTCCGCCCGCTGAAGAGGTCAAGGTCGGCCACCAGATCCTGCAGTCTCTGAACCTTCGCGAGCGCAAGCTCGAAATCGTGTCGTGCCCGTCGTGCGGTCGCGCGCAGGTCGACGTGTACACGCTCGCGGAAGACGTCACCGAGGGCCTCAAGGACATGACCGTCCCGCTGCGGGTCGCGGTGATGGGTTGCGTCGTGAACGGACCCGGCGAGGCGCGCGAAGCCGACCTCGGCGTGGCATCGGGCAACGGCAAGGGCCAGATCTTCGTCAAGGGCGAGGTGATCAAGACGGTGCCGGAGGCCGACATCGTCGCCACTTTGA
This sequence comes from Microbacterium sp. ZW T6_19, assembly GCF_044987465.1. NCBI lineage: Bacteria > Bacillati > Actinomycetota > Actinomycetes > Micrococcales > Microbacteriaceae > Microbacterium > Microbacterium sp. ZW T6_19. The sequence goes on from NZ_JBJDRH010000010.1 coordinate 123,452, forward strand.
TCGAAGAGGCGAATCGAATCGCCGCAGAGCTCGGGCCGGATGCTCCACTCGGCACTGCACAGGTCGTCACTGCATGACGACGATCACGGTCGACGGACTCGGCGAGCGTCACATCGTCGCAGAGCGGGCGACTCTGACCGCCAGGGTGGCGATCGCGCACGCGAAGCGCGATCGGTCTATGGAACTCGGAGCCGCCGTGCACGCGCAGATCGCACAGCGCGCGGCAGCCCTGCGAGGTACCGGCGCCGCCACGTGGCATTCGATCGATGTGCTGACGACGAACGTCCGCGTCTGGACCGACAAGGACGGCAACAAGCATCAGGATCACGTCACGAGCGGGACCGTCCGCATCAAGCTCGCGCGACTCGATCTCGTGGCCGAGGTCGTCGCGGACCTGAGCGCGATCGGCGCCACGATATCGACCGACTGGGCACTCACCGATGCGACGCGGTCGCGGACGACTCGCGAGCTGCGTATCGTCGCGGTTCAGGATGCTCGGGCGAAGGCAGACGATTTCGCCTCCGCTCTCAGCACATCCGTGAGCAGGATTGTCACGCTGCGTGAGACGGGCGGTCACGGCATGCCGGCCGCCCGCGGTGCGGCCGGAGGCGCACGGGACGAGCTGACGATTCCCGAGATCACGGTGCGCGTCGCCGTGGTCGGTGAGTTCGAGACGGCCTGAGCGCCGCCGAGATGATGAGGAGACGATGATGTCCGCACCCGTACTTCCCACGCCCGTCCAGGCCATGGTCGATGCCATCAACACGGCCGACACCGAGGCGTTCGTCGCGGCGTTCGCTCCCGACGGTTTCGTGAGCGACTGGGGCACGGTCAAATCAGGTCCCGACGGAGTCCGCTCCTGGGCCGTCAGCGACGCCATCGGCGCCGGTGCGCGGATGACCGTGCTGTCCTCCGAGACGGACGGCGACACGACGCACGTGCGATTCGGCTGGTCGAGCCGCGTCTTCAACGGCGAGTCCGACGGCATCTTCGTCGTCGAAGGCGACAAGGTCGCAAGCTTCACCATCCCGCCTGCGCACTGAGCGCGGTCATCTGTTCGCCGACACCCGTTCGTGTTCTGTCTAGGAGCTGCATGCCTTCGTCCACTCTCGTGACCTTCGCTGCCGGTGCCCTCGAGGGCAGCGGCAGCGTCCTCCATGTCGTCCCTGGCGACGGGGCAAGCGTGATCGTCGTCGACGCGACACCGTTCCACCCCGTCGATCACACCTGGCCCGATCAGCCCGGTGACGCAGGAACGATCTCGAGCGACGACGCGAGCGTGGAGATCACGGAAGCCGTGATGGCCGCGATCAGCGACGAGGGAGAGTTCTCCGTCGGTGCCGACATCCCCGTAAAACGCGGAGCCGAGGGGTGGACATGGCTCGTCGGACATCGTCTGGCCGGTGATGCACCCGAATGGCTCGTTCCCGGCCTCTCAGTCGGCCTGTCGGTCGGTGCCGCCCGCCGCGCGGCTCTCAGCCGTGGACACACTGCGTGTCACCTCGCGTCGCTGGCCCTTGACCTCGCACTCGCGGACCTGTGGCGCAAGGATCCTGGGGTGGACGCTCTCGGCTACCCCGATTTCGAGGGACGTGCCAACCAGACCAGCCGCATCCACGAAGACGGATCGGTCGACGAGTACCGGCTCGGCAAGAGTCTGCGCCGGGCGGGGTTCGACACGGAGACCTTCGCAGCCACGCTCTCCGAGCGAGAGGCATCCGTCAACGCGCAGCTCGCCGTCTGGGTTGCTTCGGGTGCGATCAGCAGCATCGTCACCGATGGGCCGACGATCGTGGACCGCCGCACCTGGGTGTGTGAACTGCCCGATGGCAAAGCCGAGATCCTGTGCGGCGGCACCCATGTGTCGTCTCTGACGGAGTTCGCATCCATCTCCATCATGCTCGACCTGAGCGACCCTCAGCTGCTGGTGATGACCACGACAGCGGTGCCTGCGGCCTGAGGCGCGTCAGCGCTCGGTTCGGTCTGCATCGTCCAGAATGCGGTCGACCCAGACCTCGCGCGGGAGAGTCGCGATCTCGTCTCTTGTGAACCAACGGGCTTCGGACAGCTCGTCATCCGTGAACGTGAACCGGGATCCGCGCGGAACCGCACAGAGAAATGCGATGGTGATGTAGCTCACCCGATCGCCGTTCGGATAGGCGAAGACGAAGTCCTCCCCGCCGTAGGCGCCGACGATCGAGCCGACCTGCGGTGCAAGCCCGATCTCCTCGAGGACTTCCCGGGCGACCGCGTCGGCCGGCTCCTCTCCGGGTTCGATCGCGCCACCGATCGTGCCCCAGACACTCGCCCCTCGGTGCTTGGCTAGAAGGTAGCGATGACCGTCACGGATCACCGCTGTCACTGCGGGGAGCAGCAGAAGGTCGTGCCCGACGTGAGCGCGAAGCCCTGTGACATACGGCGAGACGGTCATGCTGCCGAGCCTATGTCGCACGACCTCAGATGGATCGCAGCGCCTCGCGAAGCATCCGATGGCCCTGGGCTTCGAAGTCGGGGTCGCCGATCCGGAAGGCATAGGCGGCGGTGCCGACCGCTTCGCGAAGCTGCTCGATCGGCCAGAGCAGATCTTCGCGAGGATCGGATCCATACCCTTCGGCGAATGCGTCTGCGAGATCTGCCCGGTCGCGCCACTGCTGAGCGGCCAGACGGCAGAGGTCGGTGGACGCAGGGCGATAGGCGAAGCGTCCGAAGTCGATGACGCGCAACCCGCCCCGATCGACGAGCCAGTTCCTCGGCTGCCAGTCCCCATGCGTCGGGACCACTCGCACTGCGCCTCCATGCCTCTCGGCGAGGAGCCTGCGCACGGCGTTCTCGACCGCCCGTTCGATGCGGTGCGGGCCGTCGAGCCAGGCGAGTGTGCGGTCGGTGACCCGGCGCTCGTAGTCGGGGTCGAGGCGCCCTGCTCCGGCGTGGAACAGCGCGAGAGCCGCGCCGGCCTGCCGGTGGATGTCGGGATCGAACTCGAATGCCGATCCCGCCGCGAGCACGCCGGGCAGGTGGTCGAGGACGATGACGCGCGCATCCCGGTCGGCGTGCCGCAGAGGGGCAGCGAGACCGCGGTCGATCAAGAGTGAAGTGGCTCCTTCGTGCGCGTCGATCTCACGACCCAGATGATGGTTGCCGGGGCCGCCGGCTTTGACGATGAGATCGGCGCCCCGGGCACGCACATGCAGCACGGTGGAGTCGACGATGCCCCACGACAGGTCGTCGACGAGCTCTGGCTCGAGAAGCCATCCACGGACGAGTTCTGCCTGCCCGGCGGTGAGCAGGTCGCGATCCCACCGGGTCACGGGACGAGCTCGATCTTCCCCTCGGCGATGTCCACGCTCCGGACCGAGAGGCGGACGACGCTGCCTGCGGCCGTGCCGGCCGGGATGGGAGCGGATGCCGTCACCGCCGGCTCGGCGATCTGCACCGTGGCCCGGTCGTCGCGCACCGCGATCACGGTGGCGTCGATGGTCGTGCCGACGAAGGGGGTGAGGAGCGCCGCCTCGACGCAGTTGATCGTCGCCGAGTCCAGTTTCGATGCACGCTGTGCGGACTCCTGCATCAGCGCAGGCAGCTCGTTCAGCGATTCGCGGACCCAGTCGGGGATCTCTTCTCCGCGGGAGATCGCGAGGCAGATCGTCAGAGACCACCGGTCGACCAGCCGACGCAGGGGAGCGGTCGTGTGCGCGTAGGGTGCGCCGATCGCGGCCTGCATCGCGTCGGCCGGCGCTGTGCCGTCGAAGACGACATAGCCGGCTCCGCGGAACAGGGATGCCGCGGCTTCGAGGATCGGAAGTGTGAGCGGGTCCGCGCGGTCGAGCTCGCGCAGGTAATCGCCGTATCGACCGGTCGTCCACGGACGTCCGAGCGCGGCGGTCTGATGACGGAAGGCGTCGAATGACTTCTCGTCGGGCTGCGGCATCGTGCGCAGCACGCCGATCTTCGCGTCGAGCATGAGCGAGGCGGCGGCCATGCCGGTCATCAACGACAGCTGCGCGTTCCAGTCCTCGACCGGGAGCGGCTGGCGTCGCTCGATCGCGTATGCGCCGTCGGGCGCGCGAACGACCTCCTCGTCGGGCAGATTCAGGCTGGCCCCTCCTCGCGACTTCTCCTGTTCGATCCGCAGTGCTCCGATCACGGGGAGCAGCGTCACAGCACCGTCTTCGCCACGATCGAGGGACTCCTGAGCGCTCACGTAGTCCAACTGCTCGCGCGAGCGGATCAGTGCGCGTTCCAGGCGAAAGGTGGTCACCGCGCCGGCGGAGTCGAGCGAGAACGTCCAGACGAACGCCGGCCGGTCGACGCCCGGCAGCAGCGACGCGCGGTCCTCGCTCAGGACTGTCGGGTGCAGCGGAATCGTCCCGTCGGCGGCGTACAGCGTCTGACCGCGTCGGCGCGCCTCGGCATCCACTGCTCCGCCGGGAGCGACGAATGATGGCACATCTGCGATCGCGTAGCGAACGGTGTAACCGTCACCGTCTCGTTCGAGGTGGAATGCCTGATCGAGGTCTCGCGAGCCTTCAGGATCGAGAGTGGCGAAGGCGATGTCGCGCAGGTCGAGTTCGGGCTGGCTCGCCGTGGCCTGCTCGGCTTCGGCCAGCACAGCGGTGGGGAACTCGACGGGGGCGTCCAGGTTCACGCGCAAGCCGGAGAGGGCTGCGGCCAGCTCGGTCTGCGCGGCGGACGGGGCGACATGGGATCGACGCTGGGGCATGCCCCCACCCTAAGCCGATCCGCATGACGGGCCGACGTCCCGGGCGGCGGACACCGCGATCCCGCAGCAGTACGCGGTCGCAGTAGGCTTCGGGTCATGTCCGCCGGAGAAGGCAGCGCAGCGAAGTCGTACACGCGCGCCCGCAGGCAGGCGATCGTCACAGGGCTCGTCGGTCTGATCGGGATGAGCATCGGCACGCTGATCGTGACTGGGCTGATGGGCGGCTTCTCGCTGGCCTCGCTGGTGCCGCAGCCGGAGGTGTTGATCTGGGCCGCGGTGGTGGTGCTTCTTCTGCCGTACGTGGGCAAAAGCGATGCACGGCTCGCTTTGGCGGCCGTCGCTGCGGCGCTTCTGATCGCCGCGGCGACGGCGGTCGTGCAGATCGGTGGACCGGCCGGCGGCGTAGTGCTCTTCATCGTTGCGGGCTGGAAGGCTTTGACGCTGTGCTGCGCAGCTGTGCTGGGCTCGATCGCCGGAGTGATTCATGTGCGTCGTCCCGCAAAGGAAGTGCTGGTACCGGCGGCCGGGCGACAGGGAGTTGCAGATTCGACGGCGACGGGCGGTGGGACCGACCCAGCGGATGATGGCGGAAGACGGCGGCGAGAGCAGCGAGTCGCGCCTGCGATTCTGTTCTGCCTCGTGGTGGGGGTCGCTCTCTTCTTCGCGTTGCCGGTGGGCTGGTTCGGTGTGTACTTCTCGATCTGGGATGTCGCGGAGCCGCCGACGACGGAAGAGGTCGCGCGCTACGAGTGGACGGCCGGGCTGGCTATCGCCGCGCTGGCGCTGGCCATGGCACTGGCGATCGTGCGCCGACGGCGGGGGCTCATCATCACGTCCGCGGTCGTGCTCGTCTGCACGATCATCGCGGCGTTCGTCTTCCAAGTGCCCGAAGGCCGCTTCATTCCAGACCCGGCACCGGTCGTCCATGACGATCATCCCGTCTGCTACGGAACGACGGGCGATTGCCCCGGGGGCTGAACGTCACCAGGCTGCAGGCATTCACCGGGGTCTTTTCGTCATAGCCGCCGGGCCGCTCGGATCGCGCACCCCACCTGCGACGGGCGCGTGGTCATCAGAAGGGCGGGGTGCTGTCGTCTGCGACGACCGTGTTCGGGGGTGGTGGGTGGTCGAGGTAGACCCGTCCTGTGGGGCTGGTCCAGGCGAAGGTCCCTTCGTGGAGTTGTTCGACGGTCCAGGGGGTCTGGTGTTTGGCGACGTGGTGGCGGCGGCAGAGGTTTCCGAGGTTGTCGGCCCAGGTCGGGCCGCCGGTCGCGGCATCCTTCGTGTGGTCGATGTCGCATTCTCGGGCGGGATGTCCGCAGCCGGGGAATCGGCAGCGTTGATCTCTGGCCAGCAGCCATCGTTTCAGGTCGGCAGAGGGTCGGTACCGGTCTACCGCGGTCACGGCGCCGGTGGTCGGGTGGGTTAACACCCGATCCCATCCGGATGCGGCTGCGGCCAGGCGGCGGGCGGTGGCCGCGTCGATCGTCGTGCGGCCGTTCAGTTCCGCGGGAGTCGCGCCGGTACCGGAGAGGGTAGCGGCGGGGACGGTGATGGTGACCGTCCCGCGGATGTCAGCGAGCAGCCCATCGGGGTCGTGCCCGGCCGGAGTGCCGGAGAGGAGCAGGTCGAGGGCGAGGTCGCATCGGACTTCGTCCAGGCAGCGGGTGTCGCCGGCTGGACGGTCTGGGTTGGTGAGGAGGGTGAGGCCGAGGGCGGTGAGCCGGTCGTGCGCCCCGTGGATGAGCGCGGCGGGGCCGAAGATGCCCAGCATGGCCATCCCGTCGGGGCGGTCCGATGCCCAGACCCGCCGACGCTGTCGGGCGTCACGGTGGCGGGCGTCGAGAGGACGCGGCTGGAAGCGCTCGGCGACCCGCCGGCCCATCCGGGAGACCCTGTTCGGGGAGGTGGTCTCCGCGAATCCGATCATCTGTTCCGCGTAGACAGCACGCGACCCCTGGTCATCCAGGTACGCGCCCGCGTCTATGATCGCCCGGGTGTGGGCGGCGCTGATCCGTCCCGCGCCCTGCGCCCGCCACACCTGAGGGAACTCCGACACGACCGCGGCCGCCTCGCCCATCCGGTGTTGCACGGTCCGGTCGCTGACCCGAAGCGCGGCTGCGAGCTCTGCCGCGACCGCTCGCCCCGCCAGCTCCACTGCCTCCGCTGCGGCTGACCCCGGCAGGGCCGAGTCTTTCGCCGAAGCGCCCGTGGCGGAAGCGGCCGTGGTCGAGGCGTCCGTGGCCGAGGTATCCATGGCCGAGGCGGAACCTGCGACGGCGGAGGAAGCGGCGGACATGTTCGTCGACGATGCGCCGGTGCTGTGCACGCCGGTCGCGTCGCCCGCGCAGATGGCGGCGACTGCATCCTCTCCGATCTCCACCGCGAGCCGAGACCCCAACGCCAGTAGACCGTCCTTGACCGCGAGGAGCTGGCTGATCGTCCGGTCGACATCGACGAGCATCCCGGTGACCGCGCCCAACGCGCCCACCTGCTCCTCGCTCATCTCGACCAGAACCTTCATACCCTCATCATGCTCGGGGCCACCGACATTCATCGCCCAGATCAGAGTCCAAAACGCACCCGAAGATCACGGGGTCGCAACCAACCGAAACCCACCCGTTTCATCTCGCTGTGCTCGCTCAACGACCAACACGGGATCTACCCCGTTTCGATCACTGCGCCGCTCGACGACCAAGACAGAAACTCACGCCTGGTTCCCGCAGAAGTGACTAGCGTGGAGGGCATGACCACCGCAGCCAAAGCTCAGACCCTCATCGACCTCTACGACGCCCCCGAGATCCTTCGGGTCGTCAACGTGTGGGACGTCGTCGGCGCCCGCGCCGTCGCAGCGCTGCCCGAGACCAAGGCGATCGCGACCGCCGGGCACGGCATCGCGGCGTCCTTCGGCTACGACGACGGGAGCACACCTCGCGACGTCATGATCGATATGGTCGGGCGGATCGCAGCAGCGGTCCGGGTTCCCGTCACAGCCGATCTGGATGACGGCTACGGCGACGCGGGGGAGACCACCCGCCTCGCGATCGCAGCCGGAGTCGTCGGCGCGAACGTCGAAGACCGGCTGAAGCCGCTCGCCGAATCCGTCGCAGCGGTCGAGGCGATCATCAAGGCTGCAGAGGCTGAAGGCGTGCCCTTCGCGCTCAACGCGCGCACCGATGCCTTCGTCCGCGGGGGCGGCCGTCCCGTCGAGGAGAGCGTCGCCGACGCGATCCAGCGCGGACGGGCGTTCCTCGACGCGGGCGCCACCGCCGTCTTCGTTCCGGGAATCCTCGATGCGAACATCACCCGGCAGCTCGTGGAGGGCATCGGCGAGCGCAAGGTGAGCGTGATCGGTCTTCCTGGCGCCCTCACGGCCGCAGCGTATGAGGCGCTCGGCGTGGCTCGCATCTCGTACGGCCCTCTTCCTCAGCGCGTCGCGCTGACCGCCCTGCAGGAGCTCGCCTCCGACCTGTACGGAACAGGTGCGATTCCGGCTGGCCTTCCCGCCCTGAACTGACGACGAGAAATCGAGTGACCACGGGCAACTAGAATCGTCCCGTGGTCACTCGTCTTTCGAACTTCTTCCTCCGCACGCTCCGCGAAGACCCGGCAGGCGCCGAGGTCGCCAGCCACAGGCTGCTGATCCGCGCCGGTTACATCCGACCGCAGGCGGCAGGCATCTTCGCCTGGCTGCCGCTGGGGCTGCGCGTGAAGGCGAAGATCGAGGCCGTCATCCGTGAGGAGATGGCCGCGGCAGGTGCGCAGGAGGTGCACTTCCCGGCCCTCATGCCACGCGAGGCATACGAGGCGACGGGGCGCTGGGACGAGTACGGCGATCTGCTCTTCCGTCTGCAGGACCGCAAGGGCGGCGACTACCTTCTCGCGCCCACGCACGAAGAGGCCTTCACGATGCTCGTGAAGGACCTGTACTCCTCGTACAAGGACCTGCCCCTGACGATCTATCAGATCCAGGACAAGTACCGCGATGAGGCGCGTCCTCGTGCAGGTCTGCTCCGCGGACGCGAATTCACGATGAAGGACGCGTACTCGTTCGACGCGTCGGATGCAGGGCTCGACGCCAGCTATCAGGCGCAGCGCGATGCCTACGAGCGCATCTTCCAGCGGCTCGGCCTGGAGTACGCGATCGTGCAGGCGGATGCCGGCGCGATGGGCGGTTCGCGCAGCGAGGAGTTCCTGCACCCCACGCCGGTCGGCGAAGACACCTTCGTGCGCAGCGCGGGCGGATACGCCGCCAACGTCGAGGCTTTCACGACCGCGGTGCCTGCAGCGATCCCGTTCGACGCCGATGCGGCACCCATGATCTTCGACTCGCCGAACACGCCCACGATCGACACCCTGGTTGCGCACTGCAACGCGAACCTCGACGGCGACTACACCGCGGCGGACACGTTGAAGAACGTCGTTCTCGCCCTGACGCACCTCGACGGCACCCGCGAACTCGTGATCGTCGGCATCCCCGGTGATCGCGACGTCGACGAGAAGCGCGCAGAGGTGGCATTTGCGCCCGCAGAGGTGGAGACCGCGACTGCGGACGACTTCGAGAAGAATCCGTTGCTGGTCAAGGGCTACATCGGTCCCTGGTCGCCGACCGGGGCCGTGCTCGGCGAAGAGTCTGCCACCGGCATCCGGTACCTGGTCGACCCGCGTGTGAGCGAGGGCACGAGCTGGATCACCGGCGCGAACATGGATCAGAAGCACGCCCACTCGGTCGTCGCGGGTCGCGACTTCGCCGCCGACGGGATCATCGAGATCGCGAACGTCCGCGAGGGCGATCCTGCTCCGGACGGCTCCGGCCCGGTCGAGCTCGCCCGCGGCATGGAGATCGGCCACGTCTTCCAGCTCGGACGCAAGTACGCCGAGGCCCTGGGGCTCAAAGTCCTCGACGAGAACGGCAAGCTCGTCACCGTCACGATGGGTTCGTACGGCATCGGCGTCACGCGCATCCTCGCGATCATCGCCGAACTGAACAACGACGACAAGGGGCTCATCTGGCCGGCCTCGGTCGCCCCGTTCGATGTGCAGGTCGTCGCGGCCGGCCGCGATCAAGTCGCCTTCGACGTCGCCTCGGACATCTCCGCCCAGCTCGAAGCGGCCGGACTCGACGTGCTCTACGACGACCGCCCCAAGGTCTCGCCCGGGGTCAAGTTCGGCGACGCCGAGCTCGTGGGTGTGCCGAAGATCGTCATCGTCGGGCGTGGTGCCGCCGACGGCCAGGTCGAGCTGTGGGATCGAGCCACCGGCGAACGTGACGCGCTCTCGTCCGCCGAGGCGATCGCCCGCCTGACCGTCCGCTGAGTCGCGAGGAGCCGCACCGTCCGGAGAGGGCGGTGCGGCTCTCGTGCATCATGGCGAAGCCTGGAGGTCCAGCTCGCAGGCCAGTGCGGTCCGCGCATAGGACAGGATGTTGGCCCGATATGTGGCCGCGCCGTGCTCCAGACCGATCAGTGGATAGAGGTCGTAGGCGTCTTCGAGGGCGACGATGTTGCGTGCGATCACCGTCAGGTCGGCCGTCGGCCGGAAGACGCCGATGGCCGCACCGATCTCGATCGTCGAACGGAAGAGTGCCACCTGCCGCTCCACGATCGATCGGTGCAGCGGACGGTACTCGGGCTGTTCGCGCAGGAGCGGGATGCTCTCGTAAGCCATCCGGAGGTGATCGCTGATCTCATCAGGAACGCCCGCAACGATGAGTGCGACCAGACGCTTCGCAGGATCGGGCTCGGATTCGGCGATCATCCGACGCTTCTCGTACATCTCCTCGAGCACGCCCTCGACCGTCGCGAACATCAGATCGTCGAACGTCGGGAAGTAATACAGGACGCTCCCCGTGCTCACAGAGGCCTCGGCCGCGACCGCCCTCACGTTCGTGCGTGTGAGCCCGCTGCGCCCGGCCACCCTTCTGGTCGCCGAGATCAGTTCGGCACGACGAGCTGCGCGCCCTCTCTGCTCGACCACGTAGCCCTCCCGATGCCCGGCCTCACTCGTCGTCCGGCACGAGCGTGGTGAGTTCAGCATAGTGCGCGGGATTACGCCGCTTGAGCACCAGTCCGGCCACGATGCCGGCTGCGAACAGCACCGGGGTCGGCGCCAGGAGGGTGACGTTCACGGGCCCCGTGAGGCCCGTGACGAGGTCGAAGTTCATGGCGATCAGCACCCAGCCGACGATGAGTCCGACGGCGCCGAGCGCGGGCGCGAAGATCACTCGCCACCAGTTGTGTCCTCGCCGGTCGCGCAGGAAGAACCCGACGACCGCGACCGCTGTCACGGCCTGCGCGAAGACGAGACCCGCGACGCCCACGGAGTACACGGGCAGTGCGAATCCGAGGAACGGATCGGAGTCCGTGATCAGGGTCGCAGCGATGGCGGCGAGTGAGATCAGCGACATGACAAGGCTCGCATGATGGGGAGCCTGCGAGCTCGGCTGCGTCTGAGCGAGCCACGACGGAAGCAGACGCTCACGTCCGACCGAGAACAGGTACCTGGAACTGGCATTGTGGAAGGCAAGCAGGCAGGCGAAGAAGCTCGTCACGATGAGTATGCGCATGGTGATCGAAGCCCAGACGCCCAGGTACTGGCCGCCTGCGTGGAACACCATGTCCTGGAAGTCGTCCTGCAGCGCCAGCGTGACCACTCCGTCGATACCGAAAGCGACGGTGAGCACCCAGAAAGTGAATGCGTAGAACACCGCCAGGAATGCGATAGCGATGTATGTTGCGGCCGGCACGGTTCGACGCGGATCCTTCGCCTCTTCGGTGTAGATCGCCGTGCTCTCAAAACCCAGATAGGCGCCGAAGCCGAATACGAACAGCGCGCCGCTTCCCGCCGCGAAGAACACGTTCTCAGGGGCGAACGACGCGAAGGAGATCGGCTCCGGTCCGCCCTGCGCCAGCACGGCGATCGCGAGGATGAGCAGGATGGCGACCTCCGCAGTCAGCAGCACGGCGAGTACCTTGGCGCCGACGTCGATCTTGCGATAACCCAGAACGCCGACGATCACCAGCGCCACGACGGCGTATACAGTCCAAGGAAGCTCGACACCGAACAAGGCGGCGAAGGTCATCTCGCCGAAGAAGCCGACGAAGCCGTAGAAGCAGATGCAGAGCGCCGCGTACGAGAAGATCGTGACGAACACGATGCCGATGCCCACGGGCTTCCCCAAACCGCGCGCACCGTACACGTAGAAGGCGCCGGTGTTCCGCACGTAGCGGGACATCGCCGTGAATCCGAACGCGAACAGGATCAGCACCACGCCGCATGCGAGCATCGCGCCGGGTCCGCCTATCCCCGCCAAGCGGAAGCCGGTGGACGCGGCACTCGCCACCACTGTCAGCGGCGCGGCCGCCGAGACCACGAAGAACACGATCGCCCATACGCCGAGTCTGCGTTGAGCGAGTGTGGTGGAGGTCGTCACGGGGGAGGAAGAGGGGTTCTGCTGAGACATCTGCGGGCTCCGCGATCTCGAGAGGTGAGAGGCTGCCCCTGCAGGTCAACCTGAACAGAGAGTCAAAAGGACTCATGTCCAGAAGTCAAGCAAATACAACAAAATAGGTCTACAATCTGAACAATTGTTCATCTTTAGAGGAGCCTCATGTCAGCGACGACCGGACCGCACGACTCGCAGACCGCGCGAGCGCGCTCGCTCGGCATCCGCTTCGATGGTCGACCGGGTCCCCTCAACGCCATCACCGATGTGCCTGGGCTGGCGGTCGGATTCCAGACGCTGGTGAGCGGGGAAGGGGCCGGTGCCGTTCGCACCGGGGTGACCGCGGTCCTCCCTCGGGGGCGCGAGGGGATCGGATCGCCGTGCGCGGCTGCCGTGCATTCGTTCAATGGCAACGGGGAGCTCACCGGGCGCGCCTGGATCGACGAATCCGGATCGCTCTCGATGCCGATCGGAATCACCAGCTCGCACTCGGTCGGCGCCGTGCACACCGGGATCGACCGATGGATGGCGGACACCGCCCCGCATGTCGCCGCACAGTGGATGCTGCCGGTGGTGGGGGAGACCTGGGACGGCTATCTGAACGACATCAATGGCCGGCACGTCGCCCCTGACGATGCGGTCGCGGCGCTCGATGCGGCTGCGAACGGTCCGGTCGCGGAGGGGAACGTCGGCGGCGGCACCGGTATGAACTGCTACGGGTTCAAGGGTGGCACCGGCACCGCTTCGCGCGTCATCGCGCACGGTGATGACGAGTACACGGTCGGGGTGCTCATCCAAGCGAACTTCGGATCCCGCGCCGAGCTCCGGCTCGGGGGTGCAGACATCGGGGCGCGCTCGACCACCCCGAATCCGATCGAGGAGGAGGGCTGGTTCCACCGCGAGCGTGAGCGTCTCTGCGCGCCCGGAGGGGCGGGCTCGGCCATCGTCGTGATCGCGACAGACGCGCCGATGCTACCCGGTCAGTGTGCCGCGCTCGCCAGACGAGGCACCGTCGGTCTCGGGCGCAGCGGCACGGTCGGCGGGCACTTCTCCGGTGACATCATGCTCGCCTTCTCGACCGCGAACGAGGGGGCGTTGACCTCGTCGTTCCCGGCATCCGCCGAAGCGGAATACGAGACTCTTCGCTTCATCCCGTGGGGGCGGATCGATCCGTTCCTCACGGCGGTGGTGGAGGCTGTCGACGAGGCAGTGTGGAATGCGCTCGTCGCCGCGCGTGACATGGTCGGTCGCGACGGGCACGTCAGCCACGCACTGCCTCATGCGCAGATCAGGGCGGTCGTAGAGGAGGTCGGCGCCCGCTGACGCGGACGGCGTTGCGTCGTCTGTCGCGCACGGAGCATGACACGCTGGAGGCATGACCGAGGAACCGCTGCCGGCAGCGCTCAGCGCCGAGATCAATCGAGTCCTGGACGACGCAGGGGTGCACGCCGATCGCCGGCTGGTGATGCGGATGCTGCGAACAGCCGTGCTGCTCGGGGAGGACGGGACGAGTCGTCTCGATCTGAAGATCGCTTCGGCCGCCCTCGCCGAGATGCGCGATGCCTTCCGGCTGTTCGCCCCCTATGAGGGGATCCCGAAGGTCACAGTGTTCGGATCCGCACGTACCAGGCACGACGATCCGCTGTACGTGCAGGCGAGAGACGTCGCGGCGGCGCTCGCGGCCGACGGCTGGATGGTGGTGACCGGTGCGGGCCCCGGGATCATGCAGGCGGCGGCCGAGGGTGCGGGTCCCGCGCTCTCGCTCGGCGTGTCGATCCGGTTGCCGTTCGAGGAGAAGGCGAATGCGGTCGTCGAAGCCTCCGACCACGTCGTCGCGATGAAGTACTTCTTCACCCGCAAGCTCATGCTCATGAAGGAGTCCCGAGGGTTCATCTGCCTGCCCGGCGGTTTCGGCACGCTCGACGAGATGTTCGAGCTTCTGACGCTTCAGCAGACGGGCAAGGCCGAGCCCATGCCGATCGTGCTGCTCGACGAGCAGGACGGCAGATTCTGGAAGGGCCTCAAGCGATTCATCGACGAGGATCTGGCACCCACCGGCGTGATCTCCGAAGGAGACTTCGACCGGGTCATGATCACCGATTCGATCGAGGAGGCCACCGCACGGATCACCGGATTCTGGCGGAACTACGACTCTCTCCGCTGGGTGGGCCAGACTCTGGTCCTGCGGTTGAAGGCGGAGCCGACGGATGCTGAGATCGACGACCTGAACGCGAGGTTCGCGTCGATGCTGCTCTCCGGGCGCATCGAGCGGGCCGCACCGCTCGCTCCGGAGGTCGGCGACCAAGATCTGCTCGACCTGCCGCGGCTGGCGCTGCACTTCGACCAGTGGCAGGTGGGCAACCTGTTCCGCCTGATCGACGCGATCAACGCACTGCCTTCGGCGACCTGATCGGCAAGGGTTAAGAGAGCGTTCACCGCAGCGTCACCTCGAGCCAGGAAGCTGTTCCGGCAGCATCCCGACGAGGAGGACCCGATGACCCTGGCAGACCACACCCGCCGCCCGCTCCCGATGGCCGACCACGTGCGTGGGAAGCGCTCGGCCGTCACCTGCGAGTTGAAGTGCGCGAACGCGTGCCTCGGGCCGGAGTGCAACACCTCCGCGAACGAGGACTTCCACTCCATCGCCTCCGCGGTCTTCTCGCGCCGCGCGCTCTTCGGCCTCGGCGCCGCGGCGGCAGTGGCGCTGGCTGTCGGGGTGGGTCGCGACACGCCTGTGTCCTCTCCCGGCGCGATCGGCGTCGGCGGAGCGGGCGTCGCATCCGGCAAGCCCGGCACCGCCGGGCTCTCGTTCGGCCCCATCGCATCGGTCCCCGCGGACGTCGATGCCCTCACGGTGCCGGACGGCTTCACCTGGAAGCCGATCATCCGCTGGGGCGATCCGCTGTTCTCCCGCACGCCGGCGTTCAATCTCGCCGCCCAGACTCCGCAGGCCCAGGCCGAGCAGTTCGGCTACAACAGCGACTACCTCGACATCGTCGCCGACCCGAGCGGCAAGACCGGCGTGCTGGTGAACAACCACGAGTACGTGAACCCGAACATCATGTTCCCCGCGACGACGGACGCCGCCGAACTGCGGCGCCGGGGCGACATCTACAAGGCCGCCCAGGGCATGTCGGTCGTCGACATCAGCCGTCGCAAGGTGGGCCAGCCGTGGTCGTACGTCGTCGACGGCCGCCGCAACCGCCGCATCACGGTCGAGACCGTGTTCGAGCTGACCGGGCCCGCAGCGGGCACCGAGCTGGTGAAGACCGCCGCCGATCCGGAAGGGCGCTGGGTCCACGGCACTCTGGGCAACTGCTCGGGTGGAACGACGCCGTGGGGCACGATCCTCTCCGGTGAGGAGAACTTCAACGGGTACTTCGCCTGGGCGGCCGACACGGCTGAGCAGAAGCGGTACTCCGGCACCAGCACCACGTCCACCTCGACGGGGTGGGAGACCTACGATCCGCGCTTCAACGCGCACGATCCCGCCTACGTCAACGAGCCCAACCGCTTCGGGTACATCGTCGAGATCGATCCGCAGGATCCCACCTCGACACCTCGCAAACACACCGCGATGGGGCGCTTCAAGCACGAGGGCGCCAACATCCACGTGGCGGAGGACGGACGGATCGTCGCGTACATGGGCGATGACGAGCGCAACGACTACCTCTACAAGTTCGTGTCGAAGAACCGCATCTCCGGCTCGCGGAAGAAGAACCTGTCTCTGCTGAGCGAGGGCGACCTGTACGTCGCGAAGTTCACCGGGAACTCGCCGGCTTCCGAGATATCCGGCACCGGGGCGCTTCCCTCCGACGGGGCATTCGACGGCACGGGCTCGTGGATCCCGCTCACGCAGGGTGGGAAGAGCGTGGTACCCGGATTCAGCACCGAGCGAGTGCTGGTGTACACGCGCCTCGCGGCGGATGCCGTCGGCGCCACCAAGATGGACCGCCCCGAAGACGTCCAGCCGAGCCCTCTGACGGGCAAGATCTACGTCGCGCTCACGAACAACTCGAACCGCAAGGTGGTCGACGAGGCCAACCCCGTCACCGGGAACCGCTACGGCCATGTCGTCGAGATGACCGAGACATCAGGGCAAGCCGGCACGACGTTCGGCTGGAGCATCCTGCTGCTGTGCGGCGATCCGTCCACGTTCGGGAACGCGTACTTCGCCGGCTTCCCGAAGGAGCTCGTCTCGCCGATCTCCTGCCCCGACAACGTCGCCTTCGACTCCGAAGGAAACCTCTGGATCTCGACGGACGGCGCGCCGAGCACGATCGGCCGCGCTGACGGGCTGTTCAAGGTACCGCTCACCGGCGCGGAGCGCGGGCACGTGCAGCAGTTCCTCGCCGTCCCGCGCGATGCGGAGACCTGCGGCCCTGTCATCCACGACAAGGAGGGGCTGGTGTTCGTAGCTGTGCAGCACCCCGGCGAGGACGGAACGTTCGAGGCCCCGCACTCGCTCTTCCCCGACTACGGATCGAGCGCACCCGGCGACGTCCCCACCGCTCCGCGACCTGCCGTCGTGCAGGCCTACCGCGCCTGATCCGGTACTCACCGGTCTCCGACACCGCGAGCCTCCTGGCCGGACGGAAAGCGTCCGGCCAGGAGGCTCGTGATGCGCATCGGTCCCGCGCTGTCCGGTATCCTGGACGGATGCCCGCGGTTCATCGCGCGAGGCGAGAGCTGAATAGAGAGGCCGTCATGGACATCGAACTGAGTCTGCTGCGTGGGATCGAGAAAGAGAAGGCGATCCCCTTCGACGAATTGGTGTCGATCATCGAACAGGCCATCCTGACGGCCTACAACAAGCACGTCGCCGGCGACGGCCCCGCCCCTGAGGGCGTCCGCGTCGACCTCGACCGCAAGTCCGGTCACGTCGCGGTCCTTCAGGTCGTCAAGGACGAAGAGGGCGCGATCATCGGCGAAGAGGATGCCACGCCCGACGACTTCGGCCGCATCGCCGCGTTCGCCGCGAAGCAGGTCATCAGCCAGCGGCTCCGCGACATCGCCGACGACGCCGTGCTCGGAGAGTTCCGTGGCAAGGAGGGCGACATCGTCGCCGGCGTCGTCCAGCAGGGCCCCAACCCGCGGATGATCCACGTCGATCTCGGGTCTGTCGAGGCGATCCTGCCGCCGGAGGAGCAGGTGCCGGGTGAGGAGTACACACACGGTTCGCGCGTGCGCGTCTACGTCACGAGCGTCGCCAAGGGGCTGAAGGGGCCGCAGATCACCGTGTCGCGCACCCACCCCGGGCTGGTTCGCAAGCTGTTCGCCCTCGAGGTGCCCGAGATCGCCGCCGGCCTGGTCGAGATCGTCTCGCTCGCCCGTGAGGCCGGCCACCGTACGAAGATCGCGGTCAAGGCCAACGATCCCGCGATCAACGCCAAGGGCGCCTGCATCGGAGAGCTCGGTCGTCGTGTCCGTGCCGTCACGGAGGAACTCGCCGGCGAGAAGATCGACATCATCGACTACAACCCCGAGCTGGCGGCGTTCGTCGCCAACGCGTTGTCGCCTGCACGGGTGACCAGTTCGTTCATCCTGGATGCCGGCACGAAGGCCGTGCGTGCGCTGGTTCCGGACTACCAGCTCTCGCTGGCGATCGGCAAGGAGGGGCAGAACGCCCGCCTGGCCGCGAAGCTCACCGGAGCCAAGATCGACATCCAGCCGGACAGCATCCTCGACTGATCCGCTTCCCGGACTCGCCTCGAGGGCGTCGGTCCCGGGTGAAACGCAGGTGTAAGATGGAACCCGTACGAACGTGCGTCGGCTGTCGCACGCGTGCTCCCCGCACCACTCTGCTCAGAGTGGTGTCTCAGGACGACATCCTCATCATCGATGAAGGCGCCGTGCTGCCAGGGCGAGGCGCGTGGCTGCATCCGACGCGGGAATGCATGGAAGCCGCACTGCGGCGACGTGCTTTCGGACGAGCACTGCGTGTGTCCGCCACTGTGGACACGCAGACCATCGAACAGTATCCATCCAGAAACAAAGGCTGAACAGCTATGGAAACAAAGTGAACGGCTCGAAATGAGACCCGTCCGCGACTGATGGTCTGCCCTGTCTGGGGCAGACCGACCCCAGACAGGAGAATTGTGGCTGGTAAACCACGCGTACATGAGATCGCCGCCGAACTCGGCGTCGACAGCAAGGTCGCACTTGCAAAGCTCAAGGAGCTCGGCGAATTCGTCAAGAGCCCGTCTTCCACCATCGAACCGCCCGTGGCGCGCAAGCTGCGCGCGGCGATCGAGTCCGACGCTTCGCTGAAGCCGGCAGCCGATGCTGCCCCCGCCGCGAAGCCCGCGGCTGCCAAGCCGGCAGCCGCGAAGTCCGGCGCGCCGACGCCTGGCCCGAAGCCCGGCCCCAAGCCGGCGCCGGCG
>NZ_JBJDRH010000011.1:0-118156 GCF_044987465.1 Microbacterium sp. ZW T6_19
CGACGGCGGGGCGCCTCCCCGACCGCCGAGCGCCACGACCTCAAGGCGGCGCAGCAGACGGTGGCCGAACGCCGCCTGGAGCTCAAGGTGGCCCGAGCCGAGTTCGCGCGGATCGCGGCCGAGCGCGATGTGGGCAGGGTGAGCGCGGACCGCGTCGCCGGAGCTCGCCGCATGCTGCGAGAGCGGGAGCGCGACATGAAGGCGGTACACGCCGAGGTCCGGGTCAGAAGAGTGCGGCTCAGCGCCGCGAAGGCCGCCCTGCCTCAGGGATCCGCTCCGCGCCCGCTCGAGCGCCTGCGGGCCGAGCACGAGACGATCACCGCCCGGTGGATGCGGTACGAGACGGACCCGGCTCTGCAGATCTCCTACCCGGCGATGACGGACGTGCGTCAGCCGGCCACCGCCGCCTATCTGCGGGCCGCCGGTCGCGCCAACGACCTGCGTCGGGAGGCCGAGCACACTCCGACGCCAGCCGCGTACTCGGCGTACCGCGACGCGGTCGCAGACCTCGAGGGCGCGCTCGAAACGGCGGAGCACCGGGCCCGGGTGCTCGCGGGTGAAGCGCCGCCGACGGCATGGCAGGAAGCGGCACAGGATGTCCTGTCGAAGTCTGCCGAGGCCATCGACCAGGCCGCCGGGGCCGTGTCTGCGGCGTTCGCCGCCTGGTCCGCGCGCAAGCGCCCGCGCGACGACCGCTGAGGGCTGCCGGCATCCGAGTACCCGACGGGACGGACGCCGAGACCCCCGCTTGTCGGCGAGACCCCTGCTGATGCAGGGGGTCTCGTCAATGGGCTAGGGTCTCGGCGATCGCGACCTCAGAACCGCATCACTCCGTGGGCGTCTCCAGGTCGGCCGTGTAGGTGCGCGCCACGCCGTCGGGGGAGGTCACGACGACGGATGCGTCGCCGCTCCCACCGGGGAACACCCGCAGCACGAGACCCTCGTGGTAGTCGTAGTCAGGGCGATCTGTGCGTGCTCCCCAGGGCAGGAGCGTGCCCGCGCGCACATAGAGCGGCAGCGAATCGAACCCGTGCGTCTCGCGTCGCCAGCCCCCGCCCGTCACGGTCTCGCCGCTGAGAAGGGACGTCCACTCGCCGGCCGGCAGGTAGAACTCCACATCACCGCCGGCGCTGAAGACCGGGGCGACGAGCAGCGAGGAGCCCAGCATGTACTGCCGGTCGAGATAGCCGGTGGCCGGATCGTCGGGGAACTCGAGCACCATCGGACGCATCAGCGGAATGCCCGTCTCGACGGCATCGAGTCCCTGCTGGTAGAGATACGGCATCAGCCGCATCTTGAGGTGAGTGAAACGACGCGTCACCTCGACGGCTTCCTCGTCGAACGCCCACGGCACCCGATACGAGCTCGAACCGTGGAACCGCGAGTGCGAGCCGAGCAGGCCGAAGGCCGTCCAGCGCTTGAACACCCCGGCATCCGGCGTGCCCTCGAATCCGCCGATGTCGTGGCTCCAGAACGCGAAACCGCTCAGCGCGAGCGAGAGTCCTCCGCGCAACGTCTCGGCCATCGACACGTACGTGGAGGTCGAGTCACCGCCCCAGTGCACCGGCATGCTCTGGCCGCCGGCCGTCGCCGATCGTGCGAACAGCACCGCGTCGCCCTCGCCCCTCGCCTCGACGAGCACGTCGTGCACCGCCCGGTTGTACAGCTGCGTGTAGAGGTTGTGCATGCGCTCGGGGTCGCTGCCATCCGCCCACTCGACATCCGTGGGGATGCGCTCGCCGAAGTCGGTCTTGAAGCAGTCGACGCCCTGATCCACGAGCGCACGGAGCTTCGACTGGTACCAGGCCGTGGCATCGGGATTCGTGAAGTCGACAAGGCCCATGCCCGACTGCCACTGGTCCCACTGCCACACCGAGCCATCGGGGCGCGTGACCAGGTACCCGAGGTCGGCTCCCTCGCGGAACAGCGCCGAACGCTGGGCGATGTAGGGGTTGATCCACACGCACACGCGCAGATCCTTGTCGTGCAGACGCGCGAGCATGCCGTCGGGATCCGGGAACACGCGGGAATCCCACTCGAAGTCGCTCCAGTTGAACTCGCGCATCCAGAAGCAGTCGAAGTGGAACACCGAGACGGGGAGTTCCCGGGCGGCCATCTCGTCGATGAACGAGTTCACGGTCTGCTCGTCGTAGTCGGTCGTGAAGCTGGTCGACAGCCACAGGCCGTACGACCAGGCGGGCACGACGGGAGGGCGACCGGTCAGCGCGGTGTAGCGGCGCAGCACGTCCTTCGGGGTGGGGCCCGCGATGACGAAGTACTCGAGCGCCTCGCCCGTGACCGAGAACTGGACGCGCTCGACGGCCTCCGAGCCGATCTCGTACGACACGTGACCCGGGTCGTTCACGAGCACGCCGTAGCCGTGGCTCGACACGTGGAACGGCACGCTCTTGTAGGCCTGTTCGCTCGAGGTGCCGCCGTCGGCGTTCCAGATGTCGACGGTCTGCCCGTTCTTCACCAGCGGACCGAAGCGCTCCCCGAGTCCGTAGACGAGCTCGCCCACTGCCAGCTCCAGCTGCTCGTGCACGTAGGTCGACGCGGCGGGGATGCCGGCGTCGTACTGCGTGTTGCTCACGACGCCCGCGTCGACCGCGGCGTCCGCCGAGAGACGCACGTACCCCTGAGAGCGGTGGCCGCTGCCGGTGACGCGGCGCCCGTCGACCTCGAACGAGAGGTTCCACGGTGCGCCGGGTGCGATCCGGGCGACCAGCGAGCCGGCATCCAGCACGCCTCCGGCATCCGACACCGAAGCGGATGCCGTCGCCGAGCCCGCACCGGGCAGATCGAACCCGCCGTGCCCGACGGCCCCCTCGTGGTGCACGATGCGCACCCGGATGACGCCCTCGGCGGGGGAGGAGAGCGTCGTGGTCAGCACCGCCCTGTTGAGCGTGTCGCCGCGCCCTGAGATGACCTTGGTCGGAGCGGTGATGACGAGACCGTCTCCATCAGGCGTCGTCGTCCGGTCGATGTCGTAGGCCTCCTGCGCGTACAGCGCGTCGACGCCGGGTCGGAGCTGCCAGAAACCATCGGTGAACTTCATTACTTGACTGCTCCTGCGGTGATGCCGCGCGTGAGGGTGCGCTGGAAGATGAGGAAGAAGATGAGCGTCGGGATGATGCCCAGCAGAGCCGAGGCGCTCGTCGTCGTGACGTCCATCAGCCGATCGCCCTGCAGCACGCTGATGGCCACGGGGACGGTCTGATTGTCGTTCGACGCGAGGAACGTCAGCGGGATGAGGAACTCGTTCCACGTCCAGATGAAGAAGAAGATGAGCAGCACCGACAGGGTCGGGCGGCTGATCGGGAAGACGACCCGCCACAGGATCTGCCAGCGGCTCGCCCCGTCGAGGGACGCAGCCTCGAGGACCTCTTTGGGGAAAGTCCCGTACACGCTGGAGAGCAGGTACGTGCCGAACGCGGCCTGGATCACCGTGAAGATGATGATCACGGAGAGCACGTTGTCGTACAGTCCGACCGACTTGAACATGTAGTACAGCGGGTACAGCAGCGCCTCCTGCGGGAGCAGGTTCGCGAGCAGGAACAGCAGCACGATCCAGGTGCGTCCGCGCACGCGTCCGATGCCGATCGCGAAGGCGTTCAGCATCGAGATGACCACGGCGAGCACCGCGACCGCACCCGAGATCAGGATCGAGTTCCACACCTTCTGGGGGAAGTTCACCCGCTCCCAGAACTTGACGATGCCGGTGAAGTCGAGTTCGTGCGGCAGCGCCAGGGGGCCCGAGGTCGCGTAATCGGTCGGCGACTTGAACGAGTTCACGATCACCAGGTAGAAGGGCGCGACGACCAGCACGGCGCCGATGACGACGAGGGCGAGCATGAGCCAGTCGATGCCGCGCTTCTTGGTCATGCCGCCTCGGGCCCTCTTGGCCTTGCCGGTGACGATCAGAGTGGTGGCGCTCATCACAGGCCCGCCCTTTCCTTGCGTTCGATCGAGTTCTGCACGCGGATGAACACGATCGACACGATGACCACGACGATCGTGAGCACGGTGGCGATGGTGGCGCCGTAGCCGACGTTCCGCTTCGTGAAGAACTCCTGGTACGCGTAGAACGCGGGGACCAGGGTGGAGCCCGCGGGGCCGCCGCGGGTGATGATGTAGACGGGGCCGAACACCTTGAGGGCCGCGATCGTGCAGGTCAGGGTCACGACGAAGATCTCCGGGCGGATGATGCTCATCGTGATGGCGGAGAAGCGCTGGAACCAGTTGGCGCCGTCGAGCTCGGCCGCCTCGTACAGCTCGGGGTCGACCCGCTGGAGCGCCGCCATGAACACGACGACCGGATAGCCGAGCTGCACCCAGACCATGACGACCATCAGCACGATCAGGGCCGACGGCATCTGGCCGAGCCAGTCGTAGGCGGGCATGCCGAACCAGCTGAGGATCTGGTTCAGGGCGCCGTCCTTGCCAGGGCGCACGATCCAGCCGATCACGATGCCGGCGACCGCGATCGGCAGGATCTGCGGGAGGTAGTACGTGGCGCGCAGGAAGCTGCCGACCTTGCCGCCGAATTTGCGGCCGATCACGTCGAACAGGAGCGCGGCGACGATGAGTCCGACGATCGTCGGCACGACGACCATCGCGATGATCATCCACACCGAGTTCTGGAACGACGTCCAGAAGTCCTCGTCGGTGAACAGCTTCTGCCAGTTCTCCAGGCCGATGAACTCCGGGGTGCGCACGCCCTTCCACTTGGTGAAAGTGAGGTACACGTTCCAGAGGAGGGGGACGATCACGACGATCAGCAGCAGGGCGAAGCCGGGGAGCAGGTAGAGCCAGTAGGCCCCCGTCCCGCCTCTGCGCTGCGGGATCAGCGGCTCTTCGGGCGGCAGCGCGGTGCGGCCCGATCGTGTTGCAGATGACATGTTCATGCTCCAGGAGGGGAGGGGGCGGCATCCGTGCGGACACCGCCCCCGATCAGCGGATCAGCGGAAGTCCGCGGTTCCTTCGTCGTAGGCCTTGCCGAGGTTGTCGTCCGTGGTCTCCACGTCCTGGCTGCCGGTGATGAGACCCTGCAGCTCCTGCACGATCACGTCGTAGAAGCCCGGTGCGGGCCAGTCCGGATAGAAGGACAGACCGTCCTGGTCGAGGATGCCGTTGAACGTCTCGATCAGCTCGGAGCTCTTCGGGTCGGTGATGTCGGCGGGGTCGGCCGCGACCGGGAGGCCGCCGTTGTTGCCGATGATCGCCTGGATCTCGGGGCGCATCGTGATGTCGATGAACTTGTAGGCGAGTTCCTTGTTCGCGGCGTTCTCGGGGACGACCCAGAGGTTGCCGGAGGACCCGAGCGAGAGGTCCGCTCCGGGGAATGCCGTCATGGTCCAGTCGAAGCCGGTGGCCTCGTTGACGAAGCGGCCGTACCACCATGAACCCGAGACGAAGATCGGCGAGGTGCCGTTGATGAAGGAGACTCCGGCGTCCTCCGCCTTGATCGACGAGACGTCGGAGGCGATGTACCCCTTGTCGACATACTCCTTGAGCGTCTGGGTGGCCGAGGTGATCTCAGGGCCCTGCCAGTCGACCGGATCCTTGTACAGCTGGTAGTCGTCGACGAAGCCGCGGTCGCCCTCCATCAGGGCGAGCTGGTACCAGAGCTGGCCTAGCGGATACTCTGCGCCGGCTTCGGCCAGAGGAGTGATGCCCTTCGCGACGAACGCGTCGAGCACGTCGACGAACTCGTCGTAGGACGTGGGGATCTCGAGGCCGGCCGCGGCGAAGGCGTCCTTGTTGTAGTACACCCCGACGAACTCGCCGTAGTTCGGGATGCCGTACCAGGCGTCGCCGCCCATCACGCCGTCGTCGGAGTACTTGGCGGTCGTCTGCAGCGACGGAGCCAGCTTGTCGGCCCAGCCGTACTCGTCGACGGCGTCGGAGATGTCGGTGATGAGGCCGGTCGAGGCGAGGAAGCCCGCTGTCGCGTTGCCCTTGTTGAACTCCATGAGGTCGGGGGCGGCGTCTGTGTCGAGCACCTGGCTCGCGGTCTTCTGGATCTGTTCGAAGGACTTCTCTTCGAACTCGACCTTGGCGCCGGTCTCCTCCTCGAAGATCTTGATGGCCTCGGTCCAGGCCTTGCCCATCGCGCTGTCTTCGCTCTCGTAGTGCCAGAGCTTCAGGGTCTGGCCGTCGCCGCCCTCGTCGGATCCTCCCGGCGTGCAGCCGGCCAGGGCGAGTCCTGTCGCGGTGAGCGCGGCCAGCGCGGCGAGCGTCTTGGTCCTGCGTGTGTTGCGTGCCATCGTCGGCACTCCTTTCTCGGTGGCCCTGGGGCCGGACACTGCGTTGTGGTTCGGGTGTTCAGTTGGTCTTTGTCGAAGCGTTTCGATAGCGCAGACGCCGATTCGCCGTTGCGGAGTCGCCGTCTATCCCGGGGGAGCGACAGAGCCGGCGGTGCGGTACTCGGGCGGAAGAAGGTGGATGCCGGTCGAGGATGGTCCGTCCTCGAGGTGCCGCACGGCGAGTTCGACGGCGAGCTCGCACGACTGCTGCGGGATCAGCGGAATCGTGTCGATGGGGGCGGACAGCGTGGACGTGTCGAAGGACGCCGCCGCCGAGACGATCGACACGTCGTGGCCGACGCGCAGCTCCCGCTCGGCGAGGACCGACAGGAGCGCCTCGTGCACGTCGTCGACGGCGTGCACGATGAAGGCGCGGTGGCCGTGATCGAGAGCAGATGCCGCCGCCTCTCGGACGGCGGCGACGTCGGTTGCGGCCGTGCCCGTCGTGACCCAGTCGACAGCGACGCACCGCTCGAGGGCCCGATCCTCCACTCCGTGCAGGAGGCGGCGGGGGAAGTTGGACTTGCGGTACGCGACCTCGGTCTGGCCCAGCAGGGTGATGCGCTCGTGCCCGGCGTCGGCGAGGCGGTCGACCGCGATGCTCCCCGCCGCCTCGAAGTCCAGGTCGACGCAGGTGAGTCCCTGCGCGTCGTCGGGGATGCCGATGAAGATCGTCGGGGTGCGCATCGTGCGAGCGATCGCGGCCCGTTCATCGTCGGGGGCCACATCGAGCACGAGGATGGCATCGACGAGGTTGCTCGCCGTGACTCTGTTCATCCCCTCCGAGGTCTGCTCGTCCGTGAGAAGCAGGATGTCGTACCCGCGACGGCGCGCGGCGACCGCGGTGGCGAGGACGAACGCCATGTGCGTCGGCGCGTGCGTGTCGGCGCGCAGCGGCTCGGTGAGGGCGAAGATGTGCGTGCGGCGGCCCGCCAGCATCCGCGCGCCCGCGTCGGGCTGATACCCCAGCGACTGGGCAGCCTCTTCGATACGGCGACGCGTCTTCTCGGAGATCGGCCTTTTGCCGCTCAGCGCGTACGACACGGTGCTGATCGATACGCCGGCGGCCTGCGCCACCTCGTGGATCGTCGTCATCGGGACTCCGTCGTCGCTTCGCTCACTTGCTGTCGAAGCGCTTCGCCTGCGCCTCTTCAGTGATGATAGATCGACGGCGACGCCGAGCGCAAGGCTTTTGTGGTCCATTCCAACAAATCACCGTGCGGGCGGCGTGCGACTGCCGAGGGGGGACCAGCAGAGAGGGCGACGAGGTCTCGATGGGGGAGGGGATTCGAGACCCCGCCGCCGGTCTAGGAAGAGACTCGGATCTCGGCGATGACTTCGCCGTAGGCGGTCTCGCCGACAGGCGTGAATCCCACGCGGCGGAAGAAGTTCTCGGGGCCGCCATCGCCGGCCTCGTAGATGACGTTGACGTGCTCGACGCCACGTTCGTGCGCCTCGGCGATGAGAGCCTCGACCGCGAAACGGCCCACGCCACGACCCTGGTCGTCGGCATCGACGTTGATGCGCCACAGCACGGAGCGGAAGTGCTCCTCCGGCGCCTCGGGGTCGAAGTTCGCGCTCACGAAGCCGACGACCTCATTGCGATCGAGGATGACGCGCTGCCATGAGGTCTTCGGGTTCACCACGGTCGCGGCGATGCCGTACGACACGGGAGCGAGGAACTGTTCCTGCCCGGGCTTGAGCGACAGGTTGTTCACGGCGACGATCGTCGCGGCGGAGAGTTCGACCAAGCGCAGTTCGGACATGATCCCAGGCTAACCCCTTGCGAGCGCCTGCACACGCAGCAGCGACATAATTCGCGGGGGCGATGCCGGGGACCGCGACGGGGCTCGCCGGCCCAGCGGGGGTCGAGCCGCTCAGGTATCTTGGTATCGAGACAAATCACCCCGCGAACGGAGAACCTCCCGGTGACCGACGACGCCATCATCTACACCTACACCGACGAGGCTCCGGCTCTCGCCACCGCCTCCTTCCTCCCGATCATCCAGGCCTACACCGGCCAGGCGGGCATCGAGGTGGAGACGCGCGACATCTCGCTCGCGGGCCGCATCCTCGCCGCCTTCCCGCAGAAGCTCACGCCCGAGCAGCAGGTCGGCGACGCGCTCGCCGAACTCGGCGGTCTCGCCACCCTTCCCGAGGCGAACATCATCAAGCTGCCGAACATCTCGGCATCCATCCCTCAGCTGAAGGGCGCGATCGCCGAGCTGCAGGCGGCGGGCTACGACATCCCCGACTTCCCCGACGAGCCGAACTCGCTCGAGGAGAAGGATGTCCGTGCGCGCTACGACCGCATCAAGGGTTCCGCCGTGAACCCGGTGCTGCGCGAGGGCAACAGCGACCGTCGTGCTCCGCTCGCCGTGAAGAACTACGCCCGCAAGCACCCGCACCGCAACAAGGCCTTCGCCGAGGGCTCGAAGACCCGCGTCGCCACTCTCGGTCATGACGACTTCAAGAGCAACGAGCGCTCATGGGTCGCGGCCCACGACGACGTGCTGAGCTTCCGCCACACGGCGGCCGACGGCACCGTCACCGTGCTCAAGGAGGGACTGAAGGTCCTGCCGCGCGAGATCATCGATGCCACGTTCCTGTCGGCGTCCGCGCTCGACGCGTTCCTCACCGAGACCCTCGAGACCGCCAAGGCCGACGACGTGCTGTACTCGGTGCACCTCAAGGCGACGATGATGAAGGTCAGCGACCCGATCATCTTCGGTCACGTGGTGAAGGCGTTCTTCAAAGACGTCTTCGACCAGTACGGCGCCCAGCTCGCGGAGGCGGGTCTCAGCGCGAACGACGGCCTCGGCTCGATCCTCGCGGGGCTCGTCAACGTCACCGGCGGCGCCGAGATCGCGGCGGCCTTCGACAAGGCCATCGCTGCAGGGCCTCGCCTCTCCTACGTGAACTCCGACAAGGGAACCACGAACCTGCACGTGCCCAGCGACGTGATCGTCGACGCCTCGATGCCCGCATTGGTCCGCAACGGCGGCAAGCTGTGGGGCAAGGAGGGCGAAGAGGCTGACACGCTCGCCGTCATCCCCGATTCGTCCTATGCCGGCGTCTATCAGGCTGTGATCGACGACGTGATCGCGAACGGCCCGCTCGACCCGGCCACGATCGGCACCGTTCCGAACGTCGGGCTCATGGCGCAGGCCGCCGAAGAGTACGGCAGCCACGACAAGACCTTCGAGATCGCATCGGCCGGCACCGTGCAGGTGCTCGACAGCGAAGGCACCGTGCTCATCGAGCACGAGGTCGGAGCAGGCGACATCTGGCGCGCGACGCAGACCAAGCACATCCCCGTCATGGACTGGGTGAAGCTCGCGGTCGGCCGTGCCCGTGCGACCGGCGACCCCGCAGTGTTCTGGCTCGATGCGAATCGCTCGCACGACGCGCAGATCATCGCCAAGGTGCACCAGGGTCTCGCGACCCTCGACACCAAGGGCCTCACGATCACGATCCTCGCGCCGGAGGAGGCCACCCGCTACACGCTCGCGCGCATGCGACACGGCCTCGACACCATCTCGGTGACGGGCAACGTTCTGCGTGACTACCTCACCGACCTGTTCCCGATCCTCGAGGTCGGCACTTCGGCGAAGATGCTCTCGATCGTCCCGCTGCTCGCGGGCGGAGGCCTGTTCGAGACCGGCGCGGGCGGATCCGCGCCGAAGCACGTGCAGCAGCTCGTCGAGGAGAACTACCTGCGCTGGGACTCGCTCGGCGAGTTCTTCGCGCTCGCCGCCTCGCTCGAGCACTTCGCCGACCGCACCGGCAACGAGAAGGCCCGAGTCCTCGCGGAGACGCTCGACGCCGCGACCGGCATCTTCCTCGAAGAGGACCGTTCGCCCGGCCGCGCGCTCGGCACGATCGACAACCGCGGCAGCCACTTCTATCTGAGCCTGTACTGGGCGCAGGAGCTGGCGAAGCAGACGAAGGACGCCGATCTCGCCGCAGCTTTCGCACCGGTGGCCGCGACTCTCGCCGAGAACGAGGAGAAGATCGTCTCCGAGCTCAACTCGGTGCAGGGTCACAAGGTGGAGATCGGCGGATACTACCGCCCGGACGATGCTCTCGTCACCGCCGTGATGCGCCCCTCGGCGACGCTGAACGGCATCATCGACGCGCTCGCGTGATCTGATGTGACGAAGGGACCGGATGCCGACGGCATCCGGTCCCTTTTCCGTGCGTCCGGTTGTACGGGGTCTGGGTAGACGCCGAAGGCGCCCGCCGGCACGAGGTCGGCGGGCGCCTTCGGCGAATCCGTGGATCAGTAGTGGACGGAGACCTCGACGCCGTCCGGCGCCCAGTCGTAGACCCACTTCGCGGCCGAGATCGGCATGTTCACGCAACCGTGGCTCATGACATGACCGAAGTTGCTGTGCCAGTACGTGCCGTGGAAGGCCTGGTCGCCGTTGAAGTACGTCACCCACGGGACGTCCTTCGTGATGTAGTCGGCGCCCTTCATGTCCTGGATGCGCACGTGCGCGCGGATCGTGAAGTTGCCCGTCTGGGTCGCGTGGCCGGCGGCACCGGACGAGATCTTCCACGAGTTGACCAGCTGGCCGTTCTCGTAGAAGCTCGCGGTCTGAGTGCTGAGGTTCACATCGGCGGTGCGGACGAGGTTGACCGATGCGAACGGCGTCTCCGTCACGGTGATGTCGTAGATGCCGTCGCCGTTCTCGAGCTGGGCGGCGAAGTCCTCGGCGATGTTCGACGTGTCGCCGATCGTCCGCCCGTTGACGCCCTCGGTCTCGGCGCGGAGAACCTTGCCGGAGGAGTTGACGACGTTCGCCGCGTTCACCGGTGCGCGGTCCACCAGGGCGGGCAGGGTCTCGACCGTGGCCTGGATCGCGGCCTGGTCGGCGACGATGCCGAGCTCGCCGTCGGTGTCGACGACCGTGAGCCAACCCGCGGCCGTGGCGGCATCGACGGGCACGGTGCGCTCGTCGCCGATGTAGAAGCCGATGCTGCCGAGCATCGTGTTGAGCGAGGTCGCTACGGTCGTGGCGTCTTCGTCGGAGACCGAGGCGATGGCCGGACTCGGGTCCCCTGAGAACTCGAGGCTCTTGCCGCCGTCGGCGATGGTCTCGGTGATCGCGTCGGTCAGCTCGGCGACGTTGATCGCTGTGCCGGTCTCCGAGGGGACGACGACATAGGCGCCGGTCGCCGCGTCGAAGGTGACGGCGGCATCGACGGGGTCGTCGAAGCTTGTGGGAACGGCGTCACGCAATGCCTCATCGGCCTTCGCCGGGTCGAGCGTGATGGCACCGGGCAGGGCTGTTCCCCATGCGCTGACGTTCCACATCGGGTTCGAGGCGAAGGCCTCATCAGCCAGGGCGCGCGAGTCGATCGAGGCGCCGAGGTCGGCACCGGTCAGCACGACGTCGTCGCCGGCGCCCGTGAGCGTGACCGTGGTCCCTGCGAGGTGGTTGCTGATGGCGTCGGCTGCGGCACCGGGAGTCATCCAGCCGACCGGGACGCCTGCGACAGTGGTTCCCGGTGCGATGAGTACCATCGAGGCGGCACCCGCGCCGAGCGCGATGACGCCGAGACCCAGGCCGATCCACAGTCCCAGTCGCTTCTTCTTGGGTGCGGGCTCGATGGGGGCCCACGCCAGGGGCTGTTCGCCGTCGACCGGCGGCATCGCCGCGGTGTCGGCGTCGTTCGCGAGCACAGCAGTCGCGGACGCGTCAGCCGGAGACGACGCCTCAGCGGTCTTCTCGGTCGCAGCGTCCGGTGCAGAAATCAGATCAGTCACGAACTTCACCCCCCGGCGATCAACGTGTTTGGTATATCAATCGTACGCGATAGCAGGTAACGAGGAGGCAACGGAGTGAAGTTGCCCCGCGCGTCGGCCCCGGCTCAGTCGACGACGGCGATGCCGTCGATCTCGACGAGCATCTCCTCACGGGGCAGACCCGTGAACACGGTCGTGCGCGAAGGCAGGACTCCGCTGGGGGTATGGGCGGTCACGAAGGCGCCGTAGGCCTCGTTCATGGTCGCGAAGTCCTCGCGCGCCGTCAGATACACACGCAGCATGACGACGTCGTCGAAGGTGGCCCCCGATGCTTCGACGATCGCCTTGACGTTCTCGAGCGTTCTGATGGTCTGGGCGGCGACATCTCCGATGTGCAGATACTCGCCGGTCACCGGGTCGACTGGGCCCTGGCCGGAGACCTGCACGAACGGCCCCTTGCGCACGCCCTGCGAGAAGGTGTGGGCCGGAGCGGGGGCGGCGTCGGTCGATACGCGGGTCTTCACAGTCATGCGGCAAGCCTAGTAGCGTTGTTAGGTGCCTGTACTAATTGCGGATGCCGCAGATTCCCTCGACACGCGGGCGGTGCGCTCGTGCGACTGAGCTCGGAGAAGCCCGTCCGGGTGTACCGCGGAGCGACGGTCGTCGACGGCACGGGAGCCGAGAGGTTCGTCGCCGACGTGGCCGTCGAAGGCGCGCGGATCGTCGCCGTCCTGCGTGCGGCGGATCGCACCGAGCTCGAACTTCCCGCCGCAGCGGCGGAGATCGATGCGGCAGGGCTCGTGCTGGCCCCCGGATTCATCGACATGCACGCGCACAGCGAGCTCGCCGTCCTCACCGGTGCTGCACATGACGCGAAGATCATGCAGGGCGTCACGACCGAGGTCCTCGGCCAGGACGGCCTCGGCTACGCACCGCTCGATGACGCTTCGGCATCCGTGATCCCCGCTCAGATCGCGGGCTGGAACGGCACGCCCGCCGATGTTCCGTGGCGCACGATGGACGACCTCCTGGCGGCCGTCGATGCGGCGACGGTCGCGAACGCGGCTCTGCTCGTGCCTCAGGGGAACCTGCGGATGATGGCGGTCGGTCACGAGAACCGTGCGGCGACTCCCGCCGAGATGGCCGAGATGTGCGAGTCGCTCGGGGCCGCCCTCGACGCCGGCGCGTTCGGGATGTCGAGCGGTCTCACCTACACACCCGGAATGTACGCCGACACGGCTGAACTGGAAGCGCTCTGCCGGATCGTCGCGGAGCGCGGCGGGTACTGGGCTCCGCACACGCGCGGTTACGGAGGGGCAGCCCTCGACGCGTATCGCGAGGCGATCGAGATCGGACGGCGCACCGGGTGCGCCGTGCACCTCACGCACGCGACCATGAACTTCGCCCCGAACCGTGGCCGCGCCGCTGAACTGCTCGCGCTCGTAGATGAGGCGCTCGCCGCCGGTGTCGACGTCTCGCTCGACAGCTATCCCTACCTGCCGGGCGCCACCACGCTCGCCGCGCTCCTGCCCTCGCGGCTCGCGGAGACGGGAGATCTGATCGCGGCGATCTCGGCGCTCGATGCCGAAGGACGCGAGGGGGTGCGCATCGAGCTCGAGGAGCGCGGCTGCGACGGCTTCCACGGCGAGAAGGCCGACTGGAGTGCGATCCAGATCTCCGGGGTGTCGAATCCGCAGCTCGAGGGTCTGGTCGGTCGAACGATCGCCGACATCGCCGTCGATACAGGTCGCCGCGCGGTCGACCTGGTGCTCGACACGATCGTCGCGGATGCGGCGGCCACCGGCGTCCTCATGCACATCGGCCACGAAGAGAACGTTCAGGCGATCATGAGGCATCCGGGGCACAGCGGCGGGAGCGACGGCATCCTGGTCGGCACGCGCCCGCACCCGCGCGGCCGGGGGACCTTCGCGCGCTACCTCGGCCACTACTCCCGTGATCTCGGCATCCTGTCCCTGGAAGAGGCCGTGCGTCATCTGTCGGCCAACCCGGCGGCGCGCCTGGGACTGGATCTCGGCGATGCTCCCCGCGGGGTGATCAGGGAGGGGGCGACCGCCGATCTCGTGCTGTTCGACTCGGAGACGGTCGCGGCGGGCGCCACGTTCGAGTCGCCCTTCGAGCGGCCGATCGGCATCGTGGAGGTTCTCGTCTCGGGTGTGCCCGTCGTGGCAGGCGGGACGGTCACGGGCTCCACGCCGGGCGCCGCATTGCGCAAGCCGCCGCCTGCGCACCGCGCGGTCGTTCCGCATGTTCGAGGCGAGATCGACCCGGGCGCCGAGCCGTTCCTCTGGCGGGCGTCGACCCCGGTCGTCGGCGAGGGCGAGGGCGAGGCCTTCGGCCGGCTGGCCGACGGCCGCGCGGATCCCGCGCTGCCGCCCATCCGTCTCACGGTCGACGAGTCGCTGGCCGCAGAAGCGCGTGCCGCGGGGCGCGTCGGCGACGAGGCGTTCCGGGTGACCGTCGCAGCGTCTGGCATCGAGGTGCGAGGGGCGAGCGCCGCGGGCGTGTTCCGAGGCGCCACCGTTCTTCGTCAGCTCAGGGTGCCGGGGGCGGTGGAGTCCCGAGTCCCCGCCGGCACGTGGGCGGGGGCGCCGGCGTACGCCTGGCGAGGGGTGATGCTCGACGTCGCACGGCACTTCCACCCGGCCGATGACCTGCGCCGGCTCGTCGATCTTCTCGCCGACCACCAGCTGAACGTTCTGCATCTGCATCTCACCGACGATCAGGGCTGGAGATTCGAGGTCCCCGGCTATCCGCGGCTCACCGAGGTCGGCTCCCGACGGTCGGCGACGCAGCTCGGTCACGGCCCTCTCTCGACCGTCGAGCCGGGGGTGCACGAGGGCTTCTACACCGCTGCAGAGCTGCGCGAGCTGGTCGCCTACGCGAGAGCCCGCTTCGTGACGATCGTGCCGGAGGTCGAGCTGCCGGGGCACGTGCAGGCGGCACTGGCCGCGTACCCCGAGCTCGGAAACGTCGATGTCGGCGAGGCGCCGGAGGGGCCGTGGGAGCGCTTCGGGGTGAACCCGCGCACCTTGGCGCCCACCGAGGCGTCGCTCGCCTTCGGCTGCGCCGCGATCGACGCCCTGGTCGAGATCTTCGACTCTCCGTGGATCGGAATCGGCGGGGATGAGGTGCCCGTGACCGAATGGGCCTTGAGCGCCGCCGCGGGCGAACGCATGCGTGCTCTCGGTCTCGCGACGGCGCGAGACGTGCAGCCGTGGTTCACGAGGAAGTTCGTCGAGCGGGTGCGCAGCCATGGGCGCACGGCGCTCGCCTGGGACGAGGTGCTCGAGGGAGACGTGCCCGACGGCGTCGAGATCCTCGCGTGGAGGGGGCCGGTCGCGATGCGCGAGGCGCTGCGGCGGGGCATCCCGGTGATCGCCTGCCCCGATCTCGAGGCGTACCTGGACTACCCCCAGTCGGATTCCGAGGAGGAGCCGATCAGGGTGGGGCCACCGCTGACGATCGAACGCGCCTATTCGCTGCGCGTCGAGCCCGGTGCGCTGGGAGGCCAGGCGAACGTCTGGACGGAGCATCTGCCCACACGCGACCGGGTGGATTTCGCGATGTTCCCTCGGCTCGCGGCGATCGCCGAGCGGCTCTGGGACGGGGGAGACCCCGGCGATGTCGCGGATCTGCTGCGCCGCCTTCCGACGCATCTTCGTCGGCTGGCCGAGGCCGGCGTGCGATATCGTCCTCTCGACGGTCCTGCCCCCGCGCAGCGGAGGCCGGGGATCCCCGGCAAGCCGCTCACGATCGAGCAGCGCGAGGAGATCGTGGCCGGCCTCGTCGAACATCTTCTCCGGCGGTCGGATGCCGGGGTCGTGGCGTCGCAGGTAAGATAACGTTTCGGTAACCCTGACCCTCCGTCTCCGCGCGGAGGGTTGCATTAATTTTGTTCGTAAGGTCTACTAACAAACATGTCCGCATCGGATGGAACGCGTACCGCATCGTCGCCAGATTACGCCGGGGCGAACACGCACGCCTTCGGGCCCGGACGTCATCTGCGTTCGCGCGCCAAGGTGCTCCCAGAGCACGCACGCGGGCACAACCGCGCGCTGGTTCTGCAGACCCTGTACCACGCCGGTGCGATGAGCCGAGCCGACCTCTCACGCGAGACCGGTCTCACGCGAGTGACCATCTCGGATCTCGTCGCCGAGTTCATCGCCGACGGCATCGTCGTCGAGATGGGAGTACGCGAGACGGTCGGCCCCGGCAAGCCGCCGATCCTCATCGACATCGACCGCGTCGGCCACCAGATCGTGGGCATCGACCTGTCCGGACCCCGTGACTTCGTCGGCGCGGTTCTGAGCCTCGACGGGGAGGTGCTCGAACGGCGCGAGGTGCCGAGACCCGACACAGCCGACGGCGACGCCGTCTACGCCGCGACGCTCGAGCTCGCGCGAACGCTCGTCGGCTCGGCGACTCAGCCGGTGCTCGGCGTTGGCCTCGGCACACCCGGGGTCGTGCGGCCGGACGGCTACGTGATCAGCTCGCCGAACCTCGGCTGGAGCAACCTGCCTCTCGAGGCGAAGCTCGCCGTCGATCTCGACCTCCCGGTGCTGGTGCGCAACGACGCCAACGCGGCCGTGCTCGCCGAGTACACGTTCGGCGAGGCGAAGGCCGACTTCATGCTCATCAAGATCGGACGAGGCGTCGGCGCCGGCCTCATCACCGGCAGCCAGCCGCTCGTCGGCAGCCGATTCGCTGCAGGTGAGATCGGTCACGTCGTCGTCGGCACCGACGGAGGGCCTCGTTGCGCCTGCGGCAAGGAAGGCTGCCTCGAGGCCTGGCTTAGCGTCAGCCGTCTGAGCGCCTCGATCGACGCCGCACCCGATTCGCGAGACGAGATCCTCCGCGACGCCGGAACTCGCATGGCCATCGGGATCGCGCCGATCGTGGCGGCGCTCGACCTGTCCGAGGTCGTGTTGTCAGGGCCGGCGGAGCTGCTCGACGGCATCCTCATCGAGTCGGCCATCGCCACGCTGCACGCGCGCACCCTGGAAGGGGTCTTCGAAGACGTGCAGATCCGTCTCACGCGACAGAGCGACATCGTGCTGCGCGGCGCTGCGGTCATGGTGCTCTCGAGCCAGCTCGGCGTCTCGTGAGCGGCCGACGCATCCGCGTCGGCCTCGACGTCGGCGGCACCAAGATCGACGCCGTCGCGGTCGACGATGCCGACGAGATCGTCGGGCGACTGCGTCGGGAGAGCGGTTGGGGAGAGCGAGAGGTCGTCGCGAACATCGTCGCCGCCGTGCGAGCGCTGGCGCGCGAAGCCGAGTTCGAGATCGACGAGGTGGACTCTGTCGGAGTCGGCATCCCCGGACTCGTGGACGCCGACGCCGGACGGGTGATCCACGCCGTGAATCTCGGGGTGGAGTCGCTCGATCTCGCCGATCTCGGTCGCGCGCAGCTCGGCATCGCGTTCCGTGTCGAGAACGACGTCAAGGCGGCAGCGCTCGGCGCTGCGGTCCTGCGCGGCATCACGGGGTCGATGGCCTATCTGAATCTCGGTACCGGCGTCGCCGCGGGCATCGTCGTCGACGGACGCATCTGGCGCGGGTCCCACGGAACGGCCGGCGAGATCGGGCATCTCTCCGTCGATCCGAACGGTCGTGTCTGCGGCTGCGGTCAAGTCGGGTGCATCGAGACCCTCTGCGGCGGGGGAGCCCTCGCCAGAGCCTGGGGTCGCCCCGGTTCGCTGCCGGTGCGCGACATCCTCGACGCTGCGGAAATCGGCGACGCGGATGCCGTGGCGCTGCGCGCCGACCTCTTCCGCGGTGCTGCTGCCGCGACGCGCGCGCTCGTGTTGTCAGCCGACGTCGAACGCGTCGTCATCGGGGGCGGTCTCACCGCACTCGGCGACCGCCTCGACTCGGGGATCCGCGAGGCCCTCAGGCAGGATGCCGCGACGTCGGCGTTCATGCGCTCGCTGCGTCTCGATGAGAGAATCGAGGCGCTTCCCGCCGGATCCCCGGCGGCCGCTTTCGGGGCCGCGCTCGTCGGCGCCTCCGAATCATCGAAGGAGATCGTGTCACATGGCTGAAGTCGTCATCGTCGAGAACAAGGATGCCGCCGGTGCGCTGGTCGCCGAGGAGATCATCGCACTGATCGAGAGCCGGCCGGACGCTGTTCTGGGGCTCGCCACAGGCTCGACCCCGCTGCCGGTCTACCAGGCGCTGCGCACGCGGATCTCCGGAGTAGACGTCTCCCGCGTGCGCGGATTCGCGCTCGACGAGTACGTGGGAATCGATCCTGCGCATCCCGAGAGCTACCGCTCGGTGATCACGCGCGAGGTCGTCGAACCGCTGGGACTCGACCCGCAGCGCATCCACGTGCCCAACGGGGCAGAGGCGACGATCCAGCATGCCGGTGAGGACTATGAGGCGGCGATCGCAGAGGCTGGGGGAGTCGACCTGCAGATCCTCGGCATCGGCACCGACGGCCACATCGGCTTCAACGAGCCGGGCTCGTCGTTCGCCTCGATCACCCGTGTCAAGACGCTCACCGAGCAGACCCGCGAGGACAACGCGCGCTTCTTCGACTCGATCGACGACGTGCCCATGCACTGCATCACGCAGGGCCTCGGCACGATCCTGCGGGCGCGGCATCTGGTGCTCCTCGCCTTCGGCGAAGGCAAGGCGCAGGCCGTAGCGGATGCTGTGGAAGGGCCGCTGTCGGCGATCCTGCCGGGCTCGGCGATCCAGCTGCACCCGCATGCGACCGTCGTCGTCGATGAGGCTGCGGCATCGAAGCTGAAGCTCGCGGACTACTACCGCTATACGTTCGCCAACAAGCCGTCGTGGCAGGGCATCTGAGCCCTCAGATCAGCGGGACCAGGCGATCGGCAGCAGATGCTCCGTGCTCAACGGAGCGAGCAGAAGGTCGACGGCATCCTCGCGAGTGATCCAGCGCAGTTCGGCGAGCTCTGCCTGCACGGTCACCGCGGTGGGCGCGATCGAGGTCGCGAACGCCTGAGCGACGACGCGATGACCGGGTTCGTTCGCCGCCTCCGAGATGAAGGTGCCGAGCGGCTCGAGGTCCGCTTCGTCGAGCACGACGCCGAGCTCTTCGTGCAGCTCCCGGATCAGCGTCTGCGCGGCCGTCTCCCCGACCTCCGGCTTTCCTCCCGGCTGCATGAACCTGACGGTGTCCTTCTTCCTGACGACGAGGACTCGTCCTTCGTCGTCGACGATCACGGCCGCGCTCACGTGGATGTCAGGCATGTGCAGCGAACACCTTTCCCTGGTTCAGGATGCCGAGCGGGTCGAACACACGAGCGACCTGCCGCTGGATCTCCCATTGATCCGCCCCCAGCTCCTCGGCCAGCCAGCGGCTCTTGAGGGTGCCGATGCCGTGCTCGCCGGTGAGGGTTCCACCGAGCGCGATGGCCGCTCGGAACAGCGCATCGGCCGCCGCCCACACGTGCGGCGGGGTCTCGGGACCTTCGAAGATGAAGTTGGGATGCAGATTGCCGTCTCCCGCGTGTGCGACCGTGGGAATCGTCAGCGCGTATTCGCGCTCGATTCGCGCGATCTCATCGAACATGGCGGGCATCGCGCTGCGGGGCACCGACACGTCTTCGATCAGAGTCGTGCCGAGCGCGGCCATCGCGGGGTGCATCGAGCGTCGGATCGTCAGCAGCCGCTCGCCCTCCTCGCGATCGTGCGAGACCTGAACGACTCCGTCGTGGGCCGTGAGCACGGCGACCACGGCATCCGCTTCGGCAGCGGCCGCAGGGCCGTCGGTCTGGATCGTGAGCTGCGCGGTGCCGGACGGAGGAGAGGGAAGACCGAGCAGCGACGCGACGGCGGCGAGGCTCGCCGCGTCCATCAGCTCCATGATGGCGGGCTGGATGCCTGCGGCGGTGACCGCGGCGGATGCTGCGGCCGCTGTCCGCACACCGGGAAAGGTCGCCGCGATCGTGCACGTCGTGCCCTCGACGAGACGGCGCAGCTTCAGAGTCGCACCGACGATCACGCCCAGGACGCCCTCCGACCCGATCACCAACGAGGTGAGGTCGAGGCCGGTCACGCCTTTGACGCTGCGATGGCCGAGATGCAGGAGCCGTCCGTCGGCGAGGACGAGGTCGACGCCGAGCACCGCGTCTCGCACGACGCCGTACTTTGCGCAGAGCAAGCCGCCGGCGCCGGTGGCGATGTTGCCGCCGACCGTCGAGATGCTGCGGCTCGCGGGATCCGGCGCCCACCAGAGGCCGTGCGGAGCGAGCATGTCGTTGAGGTCGGCGTTGAGGATGCCCGGCTCGACGACCGCGAGCAGATCGTCGGTGCGGATCTCATGCACCGCCGTCATCCGGGCTGTGGACAGCACGATCTCGCCGGATCCGGCGTTCGCGCCCCCGGCGAGACCTGTCCCCGCTCCGCGGACCACGATCGGCGTGCGGGTCTCCGTGGCGATACGGCATACCTGCTGCACGTGTTCGACGGTCAGTGCATGCACGATCGCGAGCGGGGCTCCCGATGCCATGTGACCGGATCGGTCGCCGCGGCAGGCCTCGAGCGCTGCGGAGTCGGTGTCGACGATGTCGCCGAGAGCGGCACGCAGCTGCTCGATCACGGTCATGACAGGCTGCGACGCCCGCTGACGACTCCTGCGCCGACGGCGACGATCGCGAATGCGAGGCCGATGAAGGGCTGGTCCATGAGCCACCAGGCGATCGTCACGCCGACGTAGATCAGCAACTCGACCGCCGCACGCAGGAACGGGTGCAGTCGCAGCACCGCTTTCGGCGAGAGGAAGAGCGCCCAGACGAGGAGCACGACGACCGGCGCCCCGATGCCGAGGACGATGTTCCACGGCATCGGCCACGTGGCGAAGCCCCAGAGAGCCAGCGTCCCGATCGCGACCACCAGGACGATGGCGCGGATGACGTCGAGAACGGTGACGTTCGGACGGTCGACGCCGGGTACGGGTGCGGATTGCTGGGACATGCTCCCAGTCTATTCGCCGCCCGGAGGCTACTCGGTCGGTGTCGCAGCGGGGTCGAGGACGCCGGTGGTCGCGTCGACGACCGTCTCGACGGGGCCCTGCTGCTCGGGGGCGGCGGGCTCGGTCGGGGCGGGGACCGTCTCGACTGCGGGTGCAGGCTCGACGAGTACCGGTTCGGTGGGTGCAGTCTCGATCGGTGCGGTGTCGTCGGCGACGCTATCGACGGGGGCCGCCGGGTCGGTGACTGCTGGAACGACCGGCTCGGCGGGTGCGGTTGCCGGGACGTCAGCCAACAGGCAGAACAGGTCCCCTGGATAGAAGCTGTTCAGGTCCTGCAGAGTGGTGGAGACCGCGGTGCCGTTCAATCCGTCGGCGGTGTAGAAGAAGTCGACGGTCGCGTTGCTGCAGATCTGCGAGAGAGTGGGTCGCAGATCGATGGTGCCGTAGCCGATGGTGGGATCGGCTTCCGTCTCGACGAGCTCGGTCTCGCCGTTGCCCCCCGTGCCGCCGTCGATCAACGTCGTCACGGTCATTCCCGGCGTGCCCGAGACGGGAACGGTGTAGTGCGTGACGAGGCCTTCGAACCGCACATCTGCGTCGGCCACAGTCGGCGTCCCTGCGGGGGGTGCCGGGTCCACCGGATCCACCGGATCCACCGGGTCCACCGGCTTCTCCGGGTCGACGGGCTTCTCCGGATCGGTCGGCTTCTCCGGCGCCACCGGGGGAGTGGTCGGCGCGGTCGTGACCGGCGCCTCCTCGACGAGCGGCTGCTCCTCTGCCGGATCGGTCGCAGGCGGAGTCGGCTCCTCCGCAGGCGGCGTCTCGATGACGAGAGGCGATTCCGTCGTCATCGAGTCGTCGGGAGCGATGTCGGTCGAGATCGACGACGACGAGTCGGCTGCCGCGGCATCCGGCAGCGACGTTGCCGGGCTGGCGCCGGAGAGCGCAGGCAGGATCGTCGACGCGGCGACGACGCCCGCCACGATGAGAACCGCCGACCCGGCGCCCACCAGGGCGCCGATCCCGGTGAGCGCTCCACCGGCCGTGCTGCCGGCTGCTCCCGCGGAGCCGCCGGCTCCCGCGGAACCGGCGCCGCTGCCTCCGGTCGATCCGCTGCCGGCCGAGACACCGCCGACGGCCGCGCCGCCGGCGACGACGCCGCCCTGGATGACGCTCGATGGCATCGCGGCGAGTGCGACGATCGGCGTGCCGCCGCCCTGCAGCGTTGCGAGATAGCCGGCCGAGCCGGCGATCCCGAGGACGAGGGGGAGCAGTACGAGGGCGAGACGAGTGGAGACGTCCTTCGCCTCGGCCGCGACGATCATGCAGCGGGCGCACTCGTCGAGGTGCTGTTCCAGGCGCTTGTGATCGCGCGTGCCGAGGTTGCCGCGAGAGTAGGCGCCGAGGTGCTCGATGGTCCACTGGCATTCTGAGCCGGGCTCCGCGCTGCGCAGATGAGCCTGGATCCATGCCTCGCGCAGACCTTCACGTGCGCGGAAGGCGAGCTGAGACACGGCACCGGCCTTCATGCCCAGCAGCGGCGCCACCTCGTTCGGCTTCATCTGCTCGATCTCGGTGTACCAGAGCACCTCCTGCCAGCGGGAGGGAAGACTGCGGAAGGCCTGAGCAGTCAGGCTGCGATCGAGCGCCTCGTTCGACGCCTGCTCGGTGCTGTCGGGATCGGCGACCGAGTCGAGCTCGTCGATGGCGGATTCCCGTCGCGAGCGACCCCAGGCGGCAGCGGTGTTGCGGATGCTGGTGAACAGATAGGCGCGGAAGGACCCGTTCGGACCGCCGCCCTTGATGATCGCCTGGTAGATGCGGGTGTACGACTCCTGCACGAGATCGTCGGCGTCGATCGACGAGGTGATCGATCGCGCGACCGACATGCCAGAGGGGTAGTGACGTCGCCAGAGTTCGCCGAACGCCTCCGCATCACCCGAGCGGGTGCGCAGAACCAGTTCGGCATCGGCGATCGTGTCGTCGTGCAGGGTGTTCTCGTCGTCCACAGCCATCCATCTGTCGTGAAAGGCGGATGCGCCTTCACAAGAAGAGACGCGCAAGCGTCGTCTTCATCACGCGTCTTTCCATTCTCACCCGAAATTCTCAGCCTGGCCACCCCTCAACCCAATTGACCCGAAATCCGCAGGATCGGGAGAATCCCTGTTCGCGAGGGAAACTGGGCCGGCGGCGAGCTGGAGTTCGGAAGATTCTCGAAAAACTTCTGAGAACTCGCGTAATGAATCGAGTGGCGCGTCGTCTCATCATGCAGAGACAGCTGATGGAACGCCACCGGGGGGCGGGGTTCCTAGGCGCTGGTGCGAGGGGTAACAGCACCGGCAGGGCGGGTCGGGAGCCTCGGGGGAGGAGTTCCCGGCCGCCCTCTCTGAAAAACGGGGATGTGGGGATGAGGCCGCCGATCTGGGGACCGGTGGCCTCCCACTCCCGCAGAACAGAATGATCGGAGTGCGCAGAGCTGCGCGTCGCTGCGCGAGGCGTGGTTTCAGAGAGTCGGCCGCTCTCCCACCCATACGTGCACGACGCGCAGCTCCGCATCCATGAGCACGGCATCGCCGCAGCATCCGATCTGCAGCGATCCGAACGCATCACCGACGCCGATCGCCCGTGCCGGCGTCTCCGTCAGGGCGCGTACGACCTCGGGCAGTGCCACACCTGCGCCGACGGCGCGTTGCAGCGCCACGTCCTGGGTGAGGGTCGAACCGGCGATCGACCCGGTGTCGTCAGCGCGGGCGATGCCGTTCTCGACGGTGACGCTCACCGCTCCCAGGTCGTAGTGCCCGTCGGAGCTGCCCGCGGCGGCCATCGCATCCGTGATCAGGGCCACCCGACCCGGTGCCGAGTCGAACAGAAGCTTGATCACGAACGGATCGAGGTGGACGTCGTCGGCGATGCCTTCGAGGACAACCCGGTGGTCTGCGGCCGCGGCCAGGACAGGGCCGGGTGCGCGGTGATGGATGCCGGGCATCGCGTTGAAGGCGTGCGTGAGAATCGACGCACCCGCTTCGAAGGCCGCGTTCGCCGTTGCGGCATCGGCGTTCGTGTGCCCGACAGCCGCGGCGGCTCCGGCGGCGACGATCTGCCTGACGGCGTCGAGGCCGCCGGGCAGCTCGGGGGCGACGGTGACCTGGCGCACGGTGTCGCGCCCGGCCTCGAGCAGGCGAGCGACGTCGGCCGCCGCCGGTTCGCGCAGCAGCGAGGGCTCATGCGCGCCGTGGTGCCCCGGATCGAGGAAAGGCCCCTCGAGATGCGAACCGAGGATG
Organism: Microbacterium sp. ZW T6_19; assembly: GCF_044987465.1. Lineage (NCBI taxonomy): Bacteria > Bacillati > Actinomycetota > Actinomycetes > Micrococcales > Microbacteriaceae > Microbacterium > Microbacterium sp. ZW T6_19. Next base: position 24,309 of record NZ_JBJDRH010000011.1, read on the forward strand.
TCGGAGTCGGTCTTCATCAGGTCGGCGATGGCGGATACGCTGCGGGCGAGATCGTCGAGCGACGCGGTGACCAGCGAGACGACCGCGCGCGTCGTGCCATGGGCGCGATGAAGTTCGCGGCCGGTGCGGATCGCGTCGACGCCGTCGTCGAAAGCGGCGCCGGCGCCGCCGTGTCCGTGGATGTCGACGAAACCGGGCGTGAGCACGGCATCCGCTCCGGCGAGCTCCCGCGCATCGACGACCACGTCCGCAGGCGACCAGGTCGCGCCCGTGCCGCGAGCGGCAACGACGCCCTTCTCGATGCGCACCCAGCCGTCTTCGACGATCTCTCCGCGGTCGACGATGCGGGCGGAGTGGATGACGAGCGAGCCCGTCGTGGTGCGGTGAACCGTCATCGTTCGCTCCAGGAGACCTCGGCGCTGCGGTGGAAGGCGATGCCCTCAGCATTCCACAGGGGAGCGAGAGCGCCCAGACGCGAGCGGAACGACTCCCAGGTGCGCGCAGGGCTCTCCCGCGGCGACCACCCGATCTCGGCGTGCGCAGCGGCGCGCGGGAAGACCAGTTGCTCGACATCGGAGTAGTTCGGGGTCGTCTCGCTCCACAGCGGGGTCTCGATTCCGAGGATCGCCGCGGCGGGCACGTCGAGGACGGCGGTCGGGTCCCATTCGTATGCGGTCCGCACATCGATGATCCCGGCCCAGTCGAGGCCGAGGGGGAAGTCGGGCGCGTACTTCATGTCGAGATAGGCGGCGTCGGACGGCGACATGATCAGTGCGCCGCCACGATCGACGAAGCGGGCGGCCTCATCGGCATGCGTGCCCTGCGGCGAGATCGAGCCCCAGTACTGTCCGACGGTTCCCTGGGCGATGTTCTCGGCGGAGCCCATCTCGTGCCAGGCGACGGGTGTCTTGCCCGCTTCGACGACGATCGCGGTCGCTCGCGACGCGAACAGATCGAAGTCCGCCTGGGGTGTGCCGAGCGATTCGTCTCCGCCGACATGGATGTACGGTCCGGGAGTCATCTCCGCGAGCTCTCGTACGACGTCGCGCACGAAGTCGTAGGTGCGCTCCTCGTGGATGCGGACGCTGGAGTGGCCGACGCCCCACCCCGTGTACGTCTCGCCGGCGACGGGCAGCGGCTGCCCAAGGCGTGCGGAGTCGGCGATCAGGTCGTCGTTGAGCACCGGCGCCTCCACGAGCTCGGGATAGGCGACGCCGATCGCGTGCGTGTGACCGGGCAGGTCGATCTCGGGGATCACGATCATGTGGCGCGATGCCGCGTAGGCGACGATCTCGCGGTAGTCGTCCTTCGAATAGAAGCCGCCGGGGTCGCCGTCGGCGGATGTCGACGACGACAGTTCGGTGAGCCGGGGCCAGGAATCGATATGGATGCGCCATCCCTGGTCGTCGCTGAGGTGCAGATGCAGGTGGTTGAACTTGAGGGCGCTCGTGCTGTCGATGAACCGCTTCACATCGTCGACCCCGAAGAAATGGCGGGCCACGTCGAGCATCACGCCGCGGCGGGGGAACCGTGGAGCGTCCGTGATCTGCACGCGGAGGAATCCCCAGGTGCCGTCCTCGTCTTCGCGCAGCAGCTGCAGGAGCGTCTGCACGCCATAGAAAAGCCCTGCCTCGTCGGCGCCGACGATCTCGGCGGAGTCGGCGATCGCGAGGGAGTATCCCTCGGGCGAGCCGTTCGCCGGATCGATGCGAAGGGTGATCTCCGCCGGGCCGTCGGTGGACGGCAGGCGGATGCCGCTGCGCCGCTCGACTGCTTCGATCAGCTGCGTGGTTGCGTCTGCCGGCCCGGTGACACGGAGGGCCCGGGTGACCGGCATCCGTCCTTCCCCTGTGGTCGCGGACACGGGTGCCGGCACGAGCGGCAGGGGATGGGGAAAGACCATGAACAAAACCTATCGTGCGGGTGTACGGCCTGAACAGGGCGGATGTCATCCAGGGCGCTTCGCGCTGCGGCATCCGCTATGCTCGTAACCGTCGCGACTGGCGTCTGGGTGGACTACCACCGGGGAGCGACTGACCACGGAATTCGACCGCGCGCCTGGGCCGATGGAAGCACCCCCTTTCGAATCCGTTGTCAGAGGAGCACGTCACATGACCGACCGTTACTTCAACGCCCCGCTCGCCGAAGTCGATCCGGAGATCGCTCAGGTCCTCGACCGCGAACTCAAGCGACAGCAGACGTTCCTCGAGATGATCGCATCCGAGAACTTCGTGCCTGTCTCCGTGCTGCAGTCGCAGGGCTCTGTGCTCACGAACAAGTACGCCGAGGGCTACCCCGGCCGCCGCTACTACGGCGGCTGCGAAGAGGTCGACGTCGCTGAGGAGCTCGCGATCCAGCGCGCGAAGGATCTCTTCGGCGCCGAGTTCGCCAACGTCCAGCCGCATTCGGGCGCCTCCGCGAACGCCGCAGTGCTGCATGCGATCGCCCGCCCCGGCGACACGCTGCTCGGCCTCTCGCTCGACCAGGGCGGTCACCTCACGCACGGCATGAAGATCAACTTCTCGGGCCGTCTCTACGACATCGTCGCCTATGGCGTGAACCCCGAGACCTCGACCATCGACATGGATGAGGTCCGCCGTCTCGCGATCGAGCACAAGCCGAAGGTCATCATCGCCGGCTGGTCGGCCTACCCTCGCACGCTCGACTTCGCCGCCTTCCGTGCGATCGCCGACGAGGTCGGTGCGCTCCTGTGGGTCGACATGGCGCACTTCGCCGGTCTGGTCGCCGCGGGGCTGCACCCGAACCCGGTGCCGCACGCGCACGTGGTCTCCTCGACCGTGCACAAGACGATCGGCGGCCCGCGCTCGGGCTTCATCCTCACCAACGACGCCGACATCGCGAAGAAGATCAACTCCGCGGTCTTCCCCGGCCAGCAGGGCGGTCCGCTCATGCACGTGATCGCGGCGAAGGCGACCGCGTTCAAGCTCGCGGGCACTCCCGAGTTCAAGGAGCGCCAGGAGCGCGTGCTGCGCGGCGCCGCGATCCTCGCCGAGCGCCTCTCGAAGCAGGACGTGAAGGATGCCGGCATCGGCGTGCGTTCGGGAGGCACCGACGTGCACCTCGTGCTCGTCGACCTGCGCGACGCCGCGATCGACGGCAAGCAGGCGGAAGACCTGCTGCACGACATCCACATCACGGTGAACCGCAACGCCGTGCCGAACGACCCTCGTCCGCCGATGGTCACCTCCGGCCTGCGCATCGGCACCCCGGCTCTCGCCACCCGCGGCTTCGGCGACGCCGAGTTCACCGAGGTCGCCGACGTGATCGCACTCGCGCTTCTGCCGGGTGCTGACGTCGAAGGCCTGCGCGCCCGCGTCGACGCGCTCGCCGCAGCCTTCCCGCTGTACCCCGACCTGCAGCAGTAAGCATCGTCCGCCGTCGCGCCGCGTCGAGTGCACGGGCTCTCGGCGAGTGCACGGCTTCTCGACGTGAAGAAGCCGTGCACTCGGTGCGGATCCGTGCATTCGACGAGTGACGATGCACGTAGGACAAGTAGGAAGAGAAACGACATGACCGCGAAGATCCTCGACGGCAAGGCCGCCGCAGCATCCATCAAAGCTGAGCTCACCGAGCGCGTCGCCGCGCTCAAGGACAAGGGGATCGTCCCGGGCATCGCCACCGTGCTCGTGGGCGCCGATCCGGCGTCGCAGCTGTACGTCGGCATGAAGCACCGCCAGTCCGAGGCGATCGGGATGAACTCGATTCAGCGCGAGCTCCCGGCGGATGCCACGCAGGAGCAGGTCGAGGCGCTGATCGACGAGCTCAACGCCGACCCCGACTGCCACGGCTACATCGTGCAGCTGCCGCTGCCCAAGCACCTCGACACCGACGCCATCCTCGAGCGGATCGACCCGGCGAAGGATGCCGACGGCCTGCACCCGACCAACCTCGGACGCCTCGTTCTGAACGTGAACAACCCGATCACGACGCCGCTGCCGTGCACGCCGCGCGGGGTCATCGAACTGCTTCTGCGCAACGACTACGACCTCAAGGGCAAGCACGTCGTGGTCGTCGGGCGGGGCGTCACGATCGGACGCCCCATGGGGCTGCTGCTGACGCGTCGCGACATCAACGCCACGGTCACGCAGGTGCACACTGGCACACCCGACATGTCGCCGTACCTGCGTCAGGCCGACGTGATCGTCGCCGGGGCCGGGGTCAAGCACCTCATCACGGCGGCTGACGTCAAGCCCGGCGCCGCGGTGCTCGACGTCGGCGTCACGCGCGAGTCCGACCCCGAGACGGGCAAGAGCCGTGTGTTCGGAGACGTGCACCCCGACGTCGCCGAGGTCGCAGGCTTCCTCTCTCCGAATCCGGGCGGAGTCGGCCCGATGACCGTCGCACTGCTGATGACGAACGTGGTCGAGGCGGCAGAACGGCTCGTCTGAGCGAGCCCCGTCGGGTCGGGGAGATCAGCCGAGTTCGTCGAGCATGCGACGCTGCTCTGCGGTGAGACCGTCGTTCAGCTCGCGGCGCGCCTCGGCGGTCGCGGGAGAGCCGGATGCGGGGGACGATGCCGCCGCATCCGACTTCCTGGAGATCCTCGCCGATACCGAGTCGTAGACCTCTGACGCCTTGGCGTGCAGCCGATCATCGATCCGGTCGTAGATCACCCAGCCGATGAGAAGGATCAGGGGCGGCAGGGCGAAGGCCCAGAATCCCGACGCGCGCACGGCGCTCAACCACACCGTGAGCACCCAGATGATGAGTTCCACGACATAGATGAGCGCGTACTGCACGGTCTTCTCGCCGACCCTGGTGCGGTCGGCCGCAGACTTCGCCGCGGAGCGGGCGAACGCGGCCCGGAGCGCCGGTTTCACGAACAGCGCAGCGAGTGTGAGGATCACGGCCGCCCAGAGCGCGTGGAGTCCGACGCTGACCCTGCTGAATACGATGCCGATGAGCAGCAGCACGACGACGTTGAATACGTAGAGCGCTGCGAACCGGACGATTCCGTTCTTCATAAGTCCAGAATTCCACATCCGCACGGCCCGCGGCATCCGTTCGTGTTCACCCCTGTGCGCCGAGCGATCCCTCGAAACCGATGATGCGCGCCTGCTCGTCGAAGCGGAAGGTGGCCGACCCCGACGTGTCGACGACGGACGCCCCGGTGTAGTTCTCGTCCGCCCAGTTCAGACTCCACCCGGCCAGGCGGGCGAGATCCCACACGGCGGTCCGTGCGTCGGCCAGGGCCAGGCCCGAGAGGATGCGGGGGAGCGCGATGACGGCCGCGGCCACGGTGAGATCGGGGATCGGCGCGTCGAGCAGAAAGACCGCGCGGGTGCCGCCGCCGATCGGTGCGGAGTAATACGGTGAACGCCCGGTGATCTCGATCGCGGCTCCGCCGACCGTGTGGGCGGCCGCTGCGATCCAGGATTCGTCTCCGGGCGCATCGGCGGGGAACGGAAGCTCAGGGTCGAACAGCTCGGCGATGCCCTGCTCGAGCCCGTGCGCGCGCAGTTGCGCCGCGAGCCCCTGGGCGTCGCCCTGAGGGTGCGCCCATGCCCACAGCAGCGAGCGCGGGCCCGGTGCGATCGTCGCGATCAGCTGGGCGCGCGTGACGACCTGTCGCGAGGGGTCCGCATTCGCCGTGAAGGTGATCGTGCCGGCGTTCATGTCGGCGTCCCAGCGGTGGTCGCCGAGGTCGTCGGTCGCGCTGACCAGGGCATCCTGACGGAGAGCGGTGAACAGGGCGGCGCGGTCGGCGAGCGACTGGAGGGCGGCGAAGGTCATGCGCTCAGTCTTATCGGGGATGCTATGAATCCGCCACTTCCGTCAGCTCGTGAGCGCCCCCTCGATGCGGCCCATCCGCCACACGCTCGGCACCAGCATCGTGCCCAGCGCGATCGCCGCGTAGACGATCGCAGAGCCGATGAGCAGCGACGACACGTCGACGTGCCCGATCAGCCAGCCGAAGGCGAGAGTGCCCAAGGGCATCGCGACGAAGCTCGCCAGCATGTCGTAGCTCGCGACACGCGACAGCTTGTCACCGGGGATCTGCTCCATCTCGGTCACGTTCCAGCCGGTGTTGAACACCTCGACGCCCGCGCCCGCGACGAAAGCGGCGATTGCCACGATGAGAGCCTGCGGATAGAGCCCCATCACCGCCAGCGGGATCGCGAGGGCGCTGACGGCCAGCATGCCCCACCGCAGGGGTCTGCGCAGCGGAAGCCACATCATCACCAGGGTCATCAGGAGGATGCCGGCACCTTCCGCGCTGAGCACCCATCCCCAGCCGGTGATCCCCAGACGCGGGTCGTTCTTCGCGATGAACGGACCGGCGACGCCCCACGCGCCGATGTGGATCGCGTTCATCACCATGAACGCCAGGCAGATGCTCCACATCCAGGTGCGCGACCAGAACTCGTGCCACCCGGTGCGCAGATCGCGGAAGAAGCTCGACCTCGACGGGTCGGGCGCGGGCAGCTTCACCAGCGCCAGGAGCACGATCGCGACGATCCAGGCTCCGGCCTGGATCACCATGACCCAGGCCGGCCCTGCTGACGCGACGAGGGCGCCGGCGATGATCGGGCCGCCGATCGTCGTCGCCGAGCGCACGAACGAGAGCATCGCGTTCGCCTGCTGCAGATGCTCCGGCGTCGTGAGCTGCGGGATGATGCCCTGCATGGCAGGCATCACGAAGGCGGATGCCGCGCCGTTCACCGCCGACAGCGCAGCGAGCAGCGGGATGGTCGCGGTGCCGCTGAACAGGAGAGCCGCCGTGGTGCCGATCGAGAGGATGTCGATCAGGTAGCAGCTCTGGATCACGAGTGCGCGCGGCAGTCGGTCGGCGACCACGCCGCCGAAGATCAGGAACACGACGTTCGACAACGTGAAGACCGTCAGCACGATCGCGAGGGACTCCGGGGCGTTGTCGATCCCCAGCACGGCGAAGGCCAGGGCGATCGACGACATCGAACCGGCGATCATCGTGATCGCCCGCGAGAGGAAGAACCAGCGGAAGCCGGTGTCGCGCATCGCCGCCAGGCCGCGAGTCATCGGCTGGCTCCGCGTCTGTGCATCCGTTCATCCTGCCACGCCCGCGCGCTCGGTCGAATCGTGCAGACCCGCCGTCGGGACGCGGATCGGCCCGTCACCCGATTCGAAAGCAGGGAATCAGGACGCCGGGGCCGCGGTCGAGGAGCGGACGACGAGCTCGGCGGGCATCCGCACGTGCTCGGCGGCGCCGCCGTCGAGCATCGAGAGAAGCACGCGGACGGCGGAGGCGCCCATCTCGATGAGCGGCTGACGCACAGTGGTGAGCTGAGGGATGCTCGAGGCGGCTTGCGGCACATCGTCGAACCCCACGACCGACAGATCGCCGGGCGTCGTGAGACCGCGTTCGGCGGCGACGCGGATCATCTCGATCGCGCTGAGATCGTTCGCGGCGAACACTGCGGTGGGGGGATCGGACAACTCGAGCAGAGCGTTCGCGCCGGCTGTCGCGGAGGCCGCGCGGTAGCCGCCGTCGGCGATGAGCGCAGGGTCGACGGGGAGCCCTGCATCCTCGAGGGCCCTTCGGTAGCCCGCCTCGCGCTGATGCGCTGACTCGAGGTCGGTGCGTCCTCGCAGATGGCCGATGCGGCGGTGGCCCAGCGAGATCAGGTGCTCTGTGGCCGCCCGGGCGCCGTCGACGTTCTGCACGGCCACGGTCGCCGGCCCGTCGGGTCCCGTGTGCGGGTCGACGGCGACGATGGGCACCGAGGAATGCGCAGGCGTCGTGGTCGGTGTCACGAGGATCGCGCCGTCGATCAGAGTGCCGCCCAGTCGTGACAGGGAGCGGCGTTCCCAGCCGACGTGCTCTCCGGCCGAGACGGTGCCGGCATAGGCGAGCACGTCGTAGGGCGTGTCCTGCAGCGCGGTCGAGACGCCCTGCAGCAGCTGCAGCGCGAAAGGCTCGAACTCGGCGACGAGCACGCCGATCACGTGTGTGCGGCCCCGTCGCATGGAAGTGGCGACCAGCGAGCTCTCGTAGCCGAGCTCCGCGACGACCTTGAGCACATGGGCATGGGTCGATGCCGAGACGCCGTCGCGGTCGTTGATCGCCTTCGACACGGTGGCGACGGAGACCCCGGCTGCACGGGCGACGTCGGTGATCGTCGGTCTGCGGTTCATGGGATCCAGTCTACGTTCGGAAAACGTTATCGATATCGTTTGACACGCTCGGGTGAGGGGTGTCAGAGTGGGCGGAGCACATTTGGTGTGGGCGGCAACAAATCAAGGCGGATGCCGCGCGAGAACTCGACGAAGAGGAGAACACAGCATGAAGATGCGCAGAGCATGGGCGACCGGCGTGAGCGTCGTCGCACTGGGGTCGCTCGGCCTGACCGGGTGCACCGCCGGCGGATCCGACGCCGCAGATGACGGCACCGTGACGTTGACGGTCTGGCAGAACTCCACGACGGGTGACGGCAAGCAGTTCTGGGAGGATGCGGCCGCGGCATTCCACGAGGAGAACCCGGACGTGACCGTGAAGGTCACCTCGATCCAGAACGAGGACATGGACGGCAAGCTGCAGACCGCCGTCAACTCCGGCGACATGCCGGACGTCTTCATGGCGCGCGGCGGAGGCAAGCTCGCCGACATCGTGAGCGCAGGCAAGGTCAAGGACCTCACCGACCTCATCGACGACGACGTGAAGACCGCGTTCGGCGACGCGCCGTTCAGCGCGTTCACGATCGACGGCAAGATCTACGGCATGCCGAGCGCCGTCCTTCCGGGCGGGATCTTCTACAGCAAGGACCTGTTCGCCCAGGCCGGCATCACGGAGGAGCCGAAGACGCTCGACGACCTCGAAGCCGCGGTCGACAAGCTCAAGGCCGCCGGCGTCGCTCCCATCGCGCTCGGCGCGAAGGACGCCTGGCCTGCAGCGCACTGGTTCTACTTCTTCGCGGTGCGCGCCTGCAGCCAGGACATCGTGCAGAGCCTCTCGACCGACCCGGACTTCTCGGACCCGTGCTGGCTGGACGCGGCCGAGAACCTCGCCGACTTCGCGGCGGTCGAGCCGTTCAACGACGGCTTCCTCACCACGACGGCGCAGCAGGGCGCGAACTCCTCCGCGGGCCTCCTCGCCAACCACCAGGCGGCCATGGAGCTCATGGGCGCGTGGGACGTGGGCGTGATCGCCAGCCTGACCCCCGACGAGAAGCCGCTGCCCGATCTCGGCTGGTTCCCGTTCCCAGAGGTCGACGGCGGTGACGGCGACGCAGGGGCGATGATGGGCGGCGTCGACGGCTACTCGTGCGCGGTCGATTCGCCGAAGGAGTGCGAGGAGTTCCTCAACTTCATCTCGTCGAAGACGTGGCAGGAGAACTACGCCACCGCATTCCAGACGATCCCGGCCAGCCAGGACGCGAAGGGCGCCGTGACCGACCCGTCGCTGACCCCGCTGATGGACGCGTACAGCTCCGCCCCGTACGTGTCGCTGTGGCTCGACACCGCCCTCGGGCAGAACGTCGGCAACGCGCTCAACGCGGGTGTCGTCGAGATGCTCGCAGGGCAGGGCGACCCGCAGAAGCTCGTCGACGGCATCGCCAACGCGGCAGCGCGAGGCTGATCCGCGACATGATCGACACACAGACGCAGATGGAATCCTCCGCGTCTGAGAAGAGCACCCGTACCGGAGCCGACCGCACGTCGGCTCCGGTACGGAGACCGCCGCGGGCCGACTGGCGCAAGCGCGGCGAGATCGCGCTCCTCTCAGGCCCCGCACTTCTCGTGTTCCTCGGCTTCGTCATCTTCCCGGTGATGATGGCCGCGTTCTACGGCTTCTTCAAGTGGAACGGCTTCGGCTGGCCCACCGAGTTCGTCGGACTCGACAACTACGTACTGATGCTGCAGGATCAGACCTTCCGCGACGCGGTGGCGCACAACTTCGCGATCGTCGTGCTGTCCCTGGTCATGCAGGGGCCGATCGCCATCCTGTTCGCGCTCCTGCTGAATCAGAAGATCCGCGGACGCTCGCTGATCCGCGTGCTGATCTTCACCCCGTACGTGATCGCCGAGGTGGTCGTCGGCACCGGGTGGAGCCTGATGCTCCAGGATGCCGGCGCGCTGAACTCCCTGCTCGAGAAGTGGGGCCTCGGCGCCCTGCAGCACTCGTGGATCGCCGATCCGTCGATCGCGATCTGGTCGCTTATGATCATCATCACCTGGAAGTACATCGGCTTCGCCGTGATCCTCATGCTCGCGGGCATGCAGTCGATTCCGGAGGAGCTCTACGAGGCGGCCGCGATCGACGGCGCCGGGTTCTGGAAGACCCAGTGGAGCATCACGCTGCCGCTGCTCGGACCCACGATCCGAATCTGGGCGTTCCTGTCGGTCATCGGCTCGCTGCAACTGTTCGACCTCGTCAACATCATCTGGGGTCAGTACATCGCGGCCACCGCCGGAACGTCGACCATGGCCACCTACATGTATCAGAACGGGCACCTGGCGGGGAACTACGGCTACGGAAACGCCGTCGCCGTCATGCTCTTCCTCATCTCGCTCGTCGTGGCGCTGGTGTACCAGCGGTTCGTGCTGCGTCGAGACACCGAAGGCGCCCTCACGGGCGACAGCGGAAAGGCGCGCAGGCGATGACCGACACCCTCAAGACCTCGGTCGCGATCCCGGTCGCGACGATCCGCGGGCGGCGCAACGCCGCCGGCATCCGCTGGGGGAGTCCCGGCGTCTACCTGCTCGCCCTCGTCCTCATCACGATCTGCATCACGCCCGTGCTGTACATCGTGGTCGGAGGCTTCCGCACCAACTCGCAGATCACCGCCGACCCCTCGGCATGGCCGTCGCCGTGGGTGATCGCGAACTACACCGACGTGCTCGGCAGCGAGGCGTTCTGGAACGCGATGCGCAACTCGGTGATCTCCGGCGTCGGCACGACGCTCGGCGCGGTCGTGCTCGGGGTGATGGCGAGCTATGTCATCGCCCGCTACGAGTTCAGCGGCAAGGCGGTGATGTACTCGCTGTTCGCGGCCGGACTGATGTTCCCTGTGACCGTCGCCATCACGCCGCTGTACCTGCTGATCCGCAATCTCGGACTCGTGAACAATCTGGCCGGCATCATCCTGCCCCAGATCGCGTTCGCGCTGCCGACCACGATCATCATCCTCGTGCCGTTCCTGAAGGCGATCCCGAAGGAGCTCGAAGAGGCGGCCTCGATCGACGGCGCATCGCGCCTCGGGTTCTTCTGGCGCATGGTGATCCCGCTGAGCCTGCCAGGTGTGATCACGGTCGGAATCCTCGCGTTCATCGGCGCGTGGAACGGCTACATGCTGCCGTTGTTCATCCTGAACGACCAGAGCCTGCTCACGCTGCCGCTGGGCGTGCAGAACTTCGCATCGCAGTACTCGGTCGACACGGCGCGCGTGCTCGCATACACCTCGCTGTCGATGCTGCCCGCGCTGGTCTTCTTCAGCCTGTTCGAGCGACGCATCGTCGGCGGACTGACCGGAGCCGTCAAGGGCTGACCCATGCAGACATACACGGAGAAGACAGTGATCCCCGCTTTCCCCCAGGCATCGGCTCGGGTACAGGCGCTCCTGGCGCAGATGACGATCGAGGAGAAGGCCGCGCAGCTCGTCGGCTACTGGCTCGACCAAGGCGGCGAGGTCGTCGCTCCCATGCAGAGCGAGATGAGCGGATCCGCCCCCTCGGGCGCGCTGGCCGACATCACCAGGCATGGCATCGGCCACTTCACGCGGGTGTACGGCACAAGGCCGGTGGACCCTGCCGAGCGCGCGGCATGGCTTTGGTCAGAACAACGACGCCTGCAGACCGAGACGCGTCTGGGCATCCCCGCCCTCGTGCACGAGGAGTGCCTCACGGGTCTCGCGGCGTGGAAGGCCGCGACCTTCCCGACACCGCTCGCGTGGGGCGCCTCCTTCGACTCGGGCCTGGTGGAGGAGATGGCGCTCTCGATCGGCGACTCGATGCGCGAGCTCGGCATCCACCAAGGGCTCGCCCCGGTTCTCGACGTGATCCGCGATCCCCGTTGGGGCCGCGTCGACGAGTGCATCGCAGAAGATCCCTACGTGGTCGGCGTGCTCGGCACGGCCTATGTGAAGGGCCTCCAAGCGGCCGGCGTGCACGCGACCCTCAAGCACTTCGTCGGTTACGCCGGTTCGCGTGCGGGGCGCAACCACGCCCCGGTCTCGGCCGGACCCCGCGAAGTCGCCGATGTCTTCCTGCCGCCCTTCGAGATGGCGGTCATCGACGGGGGAGTGCGCTCCGTCATGAACTCTTACGCGGAGATCGACGGCGTGCCGCTCGGCTCGAGCGCCGAGTACCTCACCGAGCTGCTGCGGGAGCGCTGGGGCTTCGACGGCGTCGTGGTCGCCGACTACTTCGCCGTCGCCTTCCTCGAGATCATGCACCGCATCGCCTCCGACCGGGGTGAGGCGGCTCAGGCGGCGCTCACGGCGGGCATCGACGTCGAACTTCCCACCGGCGACGCCTATCTCGAGCCGCTGATCGAGCGGGTCGGAGCAGGACTCTTCGACGAGGCCTTCATCGATCGCGCGGTTCTGCGCGTGCTCACGCAGAAAGAGGACCTCGGACTCCTCGAGGCGGGTGCCTTCGCGCAGGGCCCTCCCGCCGAGATCGACCTCGACTCGCCTCGTCATCGCGATATCGCGCGACGGCTCGCAGAGGAATCGGTCGTGCTGCTGTCGAACGACGGCGTGCTGCCGCTCACGGGAACCTTATCGACCGTCGCCGTGATCGGACCGAATGCCGATCGCGCCGAGGCGCTGATGGGCTGCTACTCGTTCGCGAACCATGTTCTCGCACATCATCCGGAGTACCCGATCGGCTTCGAGATCCCGACCTTCACCGACGCCCTCACCGCGGAGATGCCGGACGCGCGAGTGATCGGCGCCCGCGGCTGCGACGTCGAGGGTGACGACCGGTCGGGTTTCGCGGAGGCCGTGGATGCTGCCCGCGCCGCCGATGTCGCGATCGTCGTCGTGGGCGATCAGGCCGGACTGTTCGGTCGTGGCACGGTGGGTGAGGGCAACGATTCCGAGTCGCTCGAGCTGCCGGGCGCGCAGCGCGAACTGGTCGAGACGCTCATCGCCACCGGCACCCCGGTCGTCGTGGTCGCCCTCACCGGCCGCCCTTATGCGATCGGATGGGCGCTCGACGGCGAGCATCGTGCCGCTGCCGTGCTGCAGGCGTTCTTCCCCGGCGAGGAAGGGGGGTCCGCGCTCGCCGGAGTCATCACGGGCCGGGTGAATCCTTCGGGCCGGCTCCCGGTCTCGCTGCCGCGCTCCGCCGGCGCCCAGCCGTACTCCTACCTGCATCCGCGCCTTGGTGGGCCCTCGGACGTCACCGCGACCGATCCCACACCCGTGCGCCCGTTCGGTTTCGGCCTGTCTTACACGACGTTCGTCCACGACCTGCTCGCGGTCGATGAAGAGGTCTCTGCGGGCGATGCCTTCCGCGCGGTCGTGCGCGTGACCAACACCGGCTCCGTGCCGGCTGATCACGTGCTCCAGCTGTACGGGCACGACGTCGTGGCATCCGTCACCCGCCCTGACGCGCAGCTGCTCGCGTTCCACCGTCTCACGCTCGACGCGGGCGAATCCGCCGACGTCGCGTTCAGCGTGCCGACACAGCGTTTCGCGTTCAGCGACCGATCGATGGTGCGCATCGTCGAGCCCGGCGATGTGCAGGTGTGGGTCGGTGCGGATGCCGCGACGGATGTCACTCGCCGCGCGGCCGTGCGGATCACGGGGGCCGCCCATGCGCTGACGCCCGTGGACCCGCGGTCGGTGAGCTCCGAGGTCATCCCGGGATGACCCTGGTCCGCAACCCGATCCTGCCGGGCTGCCATCCCGATCCCTCGATCTGCCGGGTGGACGGCGAGTACTTCGTGGTCACCTCGTCGTTCGAGTACCTGCCGGGGCTCCCGATCCATCGGAGCACCGACCTCGCCCGCTGGGAGCTGATCGGGCACGCCGTCGACAGGCCTGGGATGCTCGACATGGCGGGCATGGCGTCGTCGAGCGGGCTCTACGCGCCCACGCTGCGCCACCATGACGGCCTCTTCTGGGTGATCTGCACGCTCGTCGACCAGAACGATCCGGCACGCGGTGGGAACTTCGTGATCACGGCGACCGACCCCGCGGGTCCCTGGAGCGAGCCGGTGTGGCTGGGCGCCGACGGCATCGACCCCTCGCTCTTCTTCGACGACGACGGGAGGGCGTGGGTGCAGGGGACGAGGCTCGCCCGAAGTCCGCAGTGGCACGATCAGACCGAGATCTGGCTGCGCGAGTTCGATCCCGAGGCCAGGGCGCTCACCGGTCCCGAGCATGTGATCTGGCGGGGCGCGCTGATCGGGGCCGTCTGGGCCGAGGGGCCGCACCTGTACAAGGTCGACGGGCGTTATCACCTCGTCGCGGCGGAGGGCGGCACGGAGATGCATCATGCGGTCTCGGTGGCGCGGGCGGATGCCGTGACCGGACCTTACGTCGGGAACCCGGCGAATCCGGTGCTCAGCCACCGCCAGCTCGGTCGCACGGCGGACGTCGTCGCGGTCGGCCACGCTGATCTCGTGCAGGCTGCTGACGACAGCTGGTGGGCCGTGCTTCTCGGCATGCGGCCGTATGGCGGGCTCCATGCGAATCTCGGGCGCGAGACGTTCCTGGTTCCGGTCGAGTGGGAAGACGGCTGGCCGGTCTTCGCGCCGGGAGAGGGGCGCGTACCGGACCAGGTCGAGGTGCCTTTCGCGGGCGAGGGGCGTCAGGAGCGCTCTGCGACGATCGCCCCGGACGACGGACGCTGGACCTCGGTGCGCGCGCTGCCGGGTGAGGTCGCCGATGCGGTGGACGGCGAGTGGCTGCTGCCGATCCGTCCGGAGGGGCCGACGGACCCGCAGCCGTTCGCGTTCCTCGGCGTCAGGCAGCAGCATCCGGATCTCGACTTCACGCTGAGGCTGTCCGGACGGCTGGCCCCCGGCGAGGAGACCGGCTTGCTGATCCGGCAATCCGAGCGCGATCACATGCGCCTGGCTGTACTCGGCGGGGGAGAAGCGGATGCTGCACGGATCACGGCGACCCTAGTGCGTGCAGGCGAGTCGGCCGAGCAGGGGACGATCACGCTGACGGGTCCTCTGGCCGAGGGCGTCGAGCTGACGTGCCGGGCACGAGGACAGGACTACGAACTGCTCGCAGGCGTCGAAGGATCACAGCCGTTGCGCGTCGCGACGGTCGACGGCACGAGCCTCGACTCCTTCTCGTCCGGAGGATTCCTCGGCCTGTGGCTCGGCGCGTACGCCACGAGCGTCGCAGCGGAGACCGACAGCGTCGTCCGTGTCGCGCGCGTCGAGTACCACCCGCGCTGAGCGGGCGTCAGCGCAGCCGCGCGCGCAGCGATGCGGCCGCCCCGGCGGGATCGAGTGCCTCGGTCACCGCCCGCACGACGACGATGCGTGGCGAACCGGCCTCGACGACCTCGTCGAGGCGAGGACCTTCGTCGATGCCGCCGATAGCGAACCAGGGCCTGCTCGTCCCGGATGCGGCGACCGCGCGCAGGGGACCCGTGCCGATCGCCGCGCGTCCGGGCTTCGTCGGCGTCTCCCACACCGGGCCGACGCAGAAGTAGTCGAGGGCGGTGTCGGCGTCCGCCTCCGCGGCCTGTGCGATCGAATGCGTCGACCGCCCGATGATCACGTCGTCGCCGAGCAGCCGCCGTGCCTGCGCGGTGGTCAGATCGCCCTGACCGATGTGGAACACGTCGGCGCCGACGAGAGCGGCGACGTCGGCGCGGTCGTTCACCGAGAACAGCTTTCCGTGTCTGCGCGCGACGGCGGCGAGGATCTCGAGCGCCTCGATCTCGGCGCGGGCTTCGAGGTCCTTGTCACGCAGCTGGATGATGTCGACCCCGCCCGCGTAGGCCGCATCGAGGAACTCCTCGAGGTCGCCGGTCGCCGTGCGAGCGGTCGTGCAGACGTACAGCCGTGCTGCGTTGAGCAGGGCGAGGCGCTCCTCGCGGGTCGGGCGGGGTGCGTCGACGAGGGGGAGAAGCGCGGTCATAGCCCTAGAGTAGAGGGGTCCGCGGGAGCCCACAGGGGCTGAGAGGGCCACGTGCCGACCGCTGAACCTGAAACGGATAATGCCGTCGTAGGAAAGGGCACGCATGCGCATCGCTGTGATCGGCGCCGGGATCATCGGTCTGGCGACCGCCGAGGAACTGGTCGTGCGGGGCCACGAGGTGACGGTCTTCGACCCTGAACCTGCCCGCGGCGCGAGCCTCGCCGCCGCCGGGATGCTCGCTCATGCCGCCGAGATGGCATGGGGGCAGGACGAGCTGACTCCGCTCATGCAGGCATCGGCCGAGAAGTACCCGTCGTTCGTCGAGCGTCTGTCGGTGACGAGCGGGCGATCGCTCGGGCACCGCACGGACGGGACGCTCTCGGTCGGCGTGGATGGCGCGGACCGTGAAGCGCTCGGCGCCGCGGCCGAGCTTCAGCGCACGCGGGGGCACCGGGCTGAACGGCTGACGGGCACGGCCGCTCGCGACCTCGAGCCGGCGCTCGGCCCCGCCGTCACCTCTGCCGTGTTCACTCCGGACGACCATCAGATCGATCCGCGGCGGCTCGCAGCGGCGCTCCTCGACCTGCTCGGCGACCGCGTCCGCAGAGAGGCCGTAACCGCGGTGACCTGGACGCTCGAGGGAGTCAGCGGTCTGCTGTCGGCATCCGGCGAGCATCACCGCGCGGACGTCGTCATCGTGGCCGCCGGCCTCGGGGCGGCCCTGATCGGCGGCATCCCCGCGCTCCCGCTCCGGCCCGTGTGGGGCGACGTCCTCCGCCTGCGCGTCCCGCCGGCGCTGCGTCCGCTGATCACGCGCACCGTCCGTGCGCAGGTGCGGGGGCGTGCTGTGTACCTCGTCCCGCGGGACGACGGCACGATCGTGCTCGGAGCCTCCGTGCGGGAGGGCGGCGTCGAGGGAGTGCACGCCGGGTCCGTGCTCGCCCTGCTTCGCGAGGCCGACACGGTCGTCCCCGGCGTGAGCGAGTGCGAGATCGTCGAGATGCTCGCACGTCCTCGCCCGGGGAGCCCCGATGCCGTGCCGCTTCTCGGCGTCGTCGAGGAAGGCGTGCTCGTCGCCACGGGGTTCGACCGGCACGGAGTGCTGCTCGCTCCTCTGGCGGCGGCGGTCGCGTCGGATCTGGCCGAGGGGCGCCCGATCGACGAGAACGTCCGGTCCGCCATGGACCCGTGGCGCTTCACGGCCGCCACGGCGGGCGGACCGCGAGAGGCCGCCGCCTGGACACCTCCCGCTGTCGTCGACCTCGTCGGCGCCCGACCGAAAGGCTCATGATGACGAGTCTGCAGACCGTTCGCCTGAACGGCGCCGACCGCGAGGTGGCCGCGGGCTCCACACTGCGCGATCTCGTCTCGGACCTCACCGGACACGTGCTGCGAGACGACGGCTCTCGCGTCGACGGCGGCCGACTGGGTATCGCCGCAGCTCTCGGCGGTGCCGTGGTCCCGCGCAGCCGGTGGGCCGTCTGCACGGTCGCCGACGGCGACGAGGTCGAGATCGTCACGGCCGTCCAGGGCGGCTGAGCCGCCCGCACACGAATCGGAGCACATTATGAGCCTCACCGCACAGGCCGCCGTCGTCGACCCGTTCATCATCGCGGGGGAGCAGTTCTCCTCGCGACTGATCATGGGAACCGGCGGTGCCACGAGCCTCTCGCTGCTGGAGAACGCGCTGATCGAGTCGGCGACGGAGATCACCACGGTCGCCATCCGCCGCTTCGCCCCGGAGGCGCGGGACTCGGTGTTCGCGATGCTCGATCGGCTCGGCATCCGTGCCCTGCCGAACACCGCCGGCTGCTACACGGCCCGAGACGCGGTTCTCACCGCGCAGCTGGCGCGGGAGGCCCTCGAGACCGACTGGGTCAAGCTCGAGGTGATCGCGGACGAGGAGACGCTGCTGCCCGATCCGGTCGAGCTCTTCCGGGCCTCCGAAGAGCTGGTGGCCTCCGGCTTCCGCGTGTTCGCCTACACGAACGACGATCCCGCCCTCGCCCGGCGCCTGGAGGACGTGGGCGTGACCGCCGTCATGCCGGCCGGTTCGCCGATCGGCAGCGGTCTCGGCATCCTCAATCCGCACAACATCGAGACGATCGTCTCCCGCGCTGCGGTGCCGGTGATCCTCGACGCAGGCGTGGGCACCGCCTCGGACGCCGCCTTGGCGATGGAGCTCGGAGTGGACGCCGTGCTGCTCGCGAGCGCCGTCACCCGGGCGCAGGACCCGGCGAGAATGGCCCGAGCGATGCGTGCCGCGGTCGACGCCGGCCGTCTCGCTCGTGCGGCGGGACGCATCCCGCGGCGTCCGCTGGCACTCGCCTCGTCGGCGGCCGACGGACTGATCTCCGCGCGGCCGTCCGAGGCCGACCTGTGAGCCTGCCCGCGCTCGTCGACCCCGGCCCGCCTCTGGCACCGCACCGGGCGGCACGGTTCGCGCGCCACCTCACACTCCCCGGTGTGGGGGATCACGGTCAGCGGCGCCTCGCAGCGGCTCGGGTGCTCGTGATCGGCGCCGGCGGCCTGGGCGCTCCCGCCATCCAATACCTCGCGGCGGCGGGCGTGGGCCGGCTCACCGTGATCGACGACGACCGTGTCGAGCTCTCGAACCTGCAGCGACAGGTGCTGCACACCGAAGGCGATCTCGGTCGCCCGAAGGCGCAATCGGCACGCTCGGCAGTCGCGCTGCGCGACCCAGAAGTCGTCGTCACGGCCATGGCCGCGCGGCTGGATCCGAGCAACGCCCTCGCGCTCTTCCGAGAGCACGATCTCGTGCTCGACGGCAGCGACAACTTCGCCACTCGCTATCTCAGCAACGACGCCGCCGAGCTCACCGGCACGCCGGTCGTGTGGGGCAGCATCCATCAGTTCGCCGGTCAGGTCAGCGTGTTCTGGCCTGGTCACGGACCGATGCTTCGAGACCTCTTCCCCGACATCCCTGACGCCGATTCGATCGAGTCGTGCGCGACCGGCGGCGTGTTCGGCGTGCTGTGCGGTGCGGTCGGCTCCGCCATGGCGGCGGAGGCGCTCAAGCTGCTCTGCGGAATCGGAGAGCCGCTCATCGGGCGGCTCGCCCGCTACGACGCGCTCTCAGCTCGGTGGGACGAACTGCGCTTCCACGCCGACCCGGACCGCCCACCGGTGCTCGATCTGGAGGAGGTCGCGGTCGCGTGCCGGGCGCAGTGGCCGCACGGCAGAGCCGACGACATCTCCGCCGGAGAGGTCGCAGCGCGGCTCGAGCGCGGGTCTGCCGGGCTCGTGGTGGTGGATGTGCGCAGCACGGAAGAACGGGAGACCTCCGTGATCGCAGGATCCGTGTCCGTGCCGCTCGCGCGCATCCTCGACGAGGGATGGGCGTGTGTCGCCGAGGCGCTGGGAGACAGGGCCATTGACGGGCGCGACATCATCGTCACGTGCCAGGTCGGCATCCGCTCTGCGCGTGCCATCGACGCTCTCATCGAATCCGCGCCGCCGGGAACCCCGCTGCGCAATCTGGCTGGTGGGGTGGACGCCTTCTCAGCGGCGGCTCAGTAGCTGGCTCGGTGCGAGTCGTCGGACGCCGGGACGAAGCGTGCGGCGAGAGCCTCGGTCGCCCGTGCGAGCAGCGCGACGTCCGCCCCGACCGCGACGAAGTCCGCCCCCGCAGCGATGTACGCGTCGGCGGCGACCGGATCGAAGGCGTTCACGCCGACCGGTTTGCCGGCGCCCTTGACCGCGCGGAACACGCTCTCGACGGCTGCGACGACCTCGGGGTGGGTCTGCTGGCCCAGCAGCCCCATCGACGCCGACAGGTCTGACGGGCCGACGAACACGGCGTCGACGCCGTCGACCGAGGCGATCTCGGCGGCGGCATCGACGCCCGCCGCGGTCTCGATCTGCACGGTCAGCGAGATGTGTCGCGCCGACTCCTGCAGGTAGCGCTCGACCCGATTCCAGCGAGCGCTGCGGGCGAGGGCGCTGCCGACACCGCGCACGCCTTCCGGCGGATAGCGGGTGGCGGCGACCGCCGCACGGGCATCGTCGGCCGAGGACACCATCGGCACGATGAGATTCTGCGCACCGAGATCGAGCACCTGCTTGATCGCGACGGCGTCGTTGGACGGCACCCGCACGAGCGGCACGATCGGGTATGCGGCGGCGACCTGCAGCTGCAGCAGAACGCTTTCGAGAGTGTTCGTCGAGTGCTCCATGTCGATGAGCAGCCAGTCGACACCGGAGCCGGCGGCGACCTCGGTCACCAACGGGCTGCCCGAGCAGGCCCACACCCCGATCAGCGATCGGTCGGATGCCGCGATCTGCTCGCGGAAGGAGGAATCTAGACGAAGCGGCATGCGATCGTTCCCATCGGTCCGTAGTCGCACAGCACCCCGTCGCCGCGCGTCACCCACATCGGGCGCGTGAACGATCCTGCCAGGATGATCTCCCCTGCCTCGAGACGCGCGCCGTGCTGATGGAACTTGTTCGCGAGCCACGCGACGCCGGTGGCCGGATGATTGAGGACCCCGGCGGCGACTCCGGTCTCTTCGATCTCGCCGTTCTTGAAGAGCAGACCGGGCACCCAGCGCAGATCGATCTCGTCAGGACGCTTGTGCACGGTGCCCAGCACCATCGCGCCGTAGGCCGCGTTGTCGCTGATCGTGTCGACGATCGTGCGGCCCTCGAGCTCGATGTGCGAGTTCAGCACCTCGAGAGCGGGCACGGCGTAGTCGATCGCCGCGAGCGCGTCGTCGAGAGTGCAGTCGGGGCCCTCGAGCGGACGCTTGAGCACGAACGCCAGCTCGACTTCGATGCGCACGTTCGAGAAGTGGTCGACGGGGATCTCGGCGCCTGATTCGTACACGGTGTCGTCGAACATCACACCGTAGTCGGGCTCGGTGATCCCAGTGGCCTGCTGCATCGCCTTCGACGTCAGCCCGATCTTGCGTCCGACGAGCCGGCGGCCCGCGTCGATCTGAGAATCCCGCCACACGCCCTGGATCGCGTACGAGTCCTCGACCGTGGCCTCGGGGTACCGGGCGGTGATGCGCGGGATCACACCGTGCGTGCGGTCGGCCTCGGCGAGCTCCGCCGCGATCTGCGCGATCGTGTCTGCTGAAAGCATCCGTTCCTCCTTCGTCCTTTTTCGGTCGTTGAGCGAGGGAGCGGAGCGACCGAGACGAAACGCTTCATGGTTCGCGTGACCCGAGGTCGTGCGGGTCCTCACCGCGTTTCGTCTCGCTCCGCTCGCTCAACGACCAGTGGTCTTACAGCTGGTTGCCGAGCTTTCCCTCACGCTCGTCCGCGCGCGTGTAGCTGAACCCGTCGGCGCCGATCGTGACGGCCATCTCGGAGGAGTCGGTGCGCGCGATGACGGGCTGCGGGTTGCCGTCGAGGTCGAGCACGAGGCTCGCGTCGGTGTACCAGCTCGGGACGACCGGGTTGCCCCACCAGTCGCGGCGCTGGTTGTCGTGCACGTCCCACGTGATGACCGGGTTGTCCGGGTCGCCCGTGTAGTAGTCCTGCGTGTAGACCTCGACGCGGTGACCGTCGGGGTCTCGCAGGTACAGGTAGAAGGCGTTGCTCACGCCGTGGCGACCGGGGCCCCGCTCGATGGCGTCGGAACGGCGGAGGGCCCCGAGCTTGTCGCAGATCGCGAGGATGTTGTGCTTCTCGTGGGTCGCGAAGCACACGTGGTGCATGCGCGGCCCGTCGCCGCCCGTCATGGCGGTGTCGTGCACGGTGGGCTTGCGACGCATCCACGCGGCGTAGACGGTGCCCTCCTCGTCCTGGATGTCCTCCGTGACGCGGAATCCGAGGTCCTGCATGAACTTCACCGCGCGGGGGACGTCGGGGGTGACCTGGTTGAAATGGTCGAGGCGCACGAGCTCGCCGGGGATGTGCAGGTCGTAGCGCCACGACATCCGCTCGACGTGATCGGTCGCGTGGAAGAACTCGTAGGGGAAGCCGAGCGGGTCGACCACGCGCACGGAGTCGCCGATGCCCTTGACGAACCCGTCGGGGTTGCGGCGGACGTCGCAGCCGAGCTCCGTGTAGAACTCGACGGCGCGGTCGAGGTCCTCGGCCGAGCGGACCCGGTACGAGAACGCGGCGACAGCGGCGATCGGACCCTTGCGCAGCACGAGGTTGTGGTGGATGAACTCCTCGGTCGAACGCAGGTAGATCGCCTCGTCGTCCTCCTCCGTCACGTAGAGACCGAGCACGTCGACGTAGAACACGCGAGACGCGGCGAGGTCGGTGACCACGAGCTCCATGTACGCGCAGCGCAGCACGTCCGGAGGCGTGCTCGTCGGGGTCGGCGTCGGGTTGTCGGGATGGATGGGCGCCTCCTGGCTCACGTAGAAGCCTGAGGAGGTCAGCGTCATGTCATCGCGGTTGGTCATGTCAGCGTCCTTGCTTGGATGTCGGATGCCGGTCGTTGAGCGAGGGAGCTTGCGACCGAGACGAAACGCAGTTTCCTGCAGGATCGACGCGTTTCGTCTCGCTTCGCTCGCTCAACGACCGGGGGAAGATGGATCAGTTCTTGCCGAACGTCGGGTTGTGGGCTCCGCCGAGCGTGATGTGCACGCTCTGCTGGTCGGTGTAGAAATCGATCGAGCGGTAGCCGCCCTCGTGGCCGAGACCCGATGCCTTCACACCGCCGAACGGGGTACGCAGGTCGCGCACGTTGTTCGAGTTCAGCCACACCATGCCGGCCTCGACCGACTGCGCGAAGTTGTGCGCACGGGTGAGATCGTTCGTCCAGATGTAGGCGGCGAGTCCGTACTTGGTGTTGTTCGCGAGCGCCAGAGCCTCTTCGTCGGAGTCGAACGGAGTGATCGCGACGACCGGTCCGAAGATCTCCTCCTGGAAGATGCGCGCGTCGGGGGAGACGTCGGCGAAGACCGTCGGGGCGACGAAGTTGCCCTCGTCGAAACCTTCAGGGCGCCCGCCGCCGGCGACGAGGCGACCCTCGCTCTTGCCGATCTCGACGTAGCTCATCACCTTGTCGTAGTGCTCGGGGTGCACGAGCGCTCCAACCTCGGTCGCCGGATCGTGGGGGTAGCCGACCTTGACGCGCTTCGCCTGTGCGGCGTATCGCTCGACGAACTCGTCGTAGATCGAGCGCTCGACGATGATGCGCGAACCGGCGGTGCAGCGTTCGCCGTTGAGCGAGAAGACGCCGAAGATCGTGGCGTCCACCGCGGCCTCGATGTCGGCGTCGGCGAAGACGACGGCGGGCGACTTGCCGCCGAGCTCCATCGAGAGGCCCTTGAGGAAGGGCGCGGCGTTGCCGAAGATGATCTGCCCGGTGCGGCTCTCACCGGTGAACGAGATCAGCGGAACGTCGGGATGCTTCACGAGCGCGTCGCCGGCGTCCTCGCCGAGTCCGTTCACGAGGTTGAAGACGCCCTTCGGGAGACCGGCCTCTTCGAAGATGCCAGCCCACAGGGATGCCGACAGCGGGGTGAACTCGGCGGGCTTCAGCACGACCGTGTTGCCGGTCGCGAGTGCGGGGCCGAGCTTCCACGATTCGAGCATGAACGGGGTGTTCCACGGCGTGATGAGGCCGGCGACCCCGATCGGCTTGCGGTTGACGTAGTTCATCTGCTTGCCGGGCACCTTGAAGGCGTCATCGGCCTGGGCCACGATCAGGTCCGCGAAGAAGCGGAAGTTCTCGGCGGCGCGGCGGGCCTGGCCGAGCGCCTGGGTGATCGGAAGGCCGGAGTCGTAGGATTCGAGCTCGGCGAGGCGGGCGTCGCGCGACTCGACGATGTCGGCGATCCGGTGCAGCACGCGGCTGCGTTCGCGCGGCAGCATCCGCGGCCAGGGTCCCTCGTCGAACGCTCGCTTCGCCGCGGCGACGGCCGCCTCGATGTCGGCCTTCTTGCCGGCGGCCGCGGTCGTGTAGGTCTGATTCGTCACCGGGTCGAGCACGTCGAAGGTGTCGCCGTCGATCGAGTCGACGAAGGCGCCGTCGATGTAGTGCTGGATGTGGTCGGGCAGGTCTGCGGGGATGCGGGAATCGGTCATGAGCCTTCTCCAGGAGTGTGGGCGGTGCGGGTGTGCAGAGCGTCGAGGAAAGCGTCCCTCGTGCGCCAGCGATGGTTGCGGGCGGCGAGCTCGATCTCGAGGGGGTCTGCGCCCTCGCGGATGAGCTCGAGGATGTGGGTGTGCTCGTCGACCGAATGCCGGGCGCGCCCCGGCACATAGGCGAAGGTCGAGTCGCGGATGCCGGAGAGCCGCGCCCAACCGCGGTGGACGAGGTCGAGCAGGTGCGGGTTCGGGCATGGCTCGAACAGCACGGTGTGGAACTGGCGGTTCAGCTCGGTGAAGGCATGGGCGTCGAGATGATCGAGCATCCGCGTCATCCGTTCGTTCACCTCCGCTGCCTGGGCGAGCGCCGTCGCGTCGAGGAAAGGAGCGGACAGCGCGGTCGCCGCGCCCTCGACGAGTCCGAGCGTCTGCATCGTGTGGGCGTATTCGCTCTCATCGACCAGGGTCACGCGCGCGCCGACGTTGCGTTCGAAGGTGACCAGGCCCTCGGCCTCGAGACGCCGGATCGCCTCGCGGACCGGTACGACGCTCATGTTCAGCTCGTCGGCGATCGAGCCGAGGACGAGGCGGTAGCCGGGCCCGAAGGCGTGCGCCGAGATGCGTGAGCGGATCCAGACGTAGGCCTGCTCCGACTTGCTGGCGTTCGCGACGGCCGTCACTTCTGGGTCCCTGAGCTGGTCGAAGGGCCCGTCGCCGCGTCGTACTTCGCTCGCCACTCGGCGTTCATCGGGAACAGGCCGTCGACCGGATGGCCCGCGGCCACCTGCTCGGCGATCCAGGCATCCTCGATCTCCTGTGCGAGGGCGTCTTCGACCACCGCCTCGGCGAGGGCGGGAGGGATGACGATCACACCGTCGCCGTCGCCCACGATGATGTCGCCGGGCTGCACGGTGGCGCCGCCGCACGAGATCGTGACGTCGACGTCCCAGGGCACGTGTCTGCGCCCGAGCACCGAGGGATGGGCGCCCTGCGAGAACACCGGCAGGCCGATCTCCGCGACGGCGTCGAAGTCGCGCACGCCGCCGTCGGTGACGACTCCGGCAGCGCCCCGAGCCTTCGCGCGCAGGGCGAGGATGTCGCCGAGGGTGCCGGTGCTGTCGTCGCCGCGAGCCTCGATCACGATGATCTCGCCCTCGTTCACCGCATCGAAGGCGCGCTTCTGCGCGTTGTAACCGCCGCCGTGACGTGCGAACAGGTCTTCGCGGAAAGGCACGAAGCGCAGCGTCTTGGCTGTGCCGACGATCTTCGTGCCCGGGATGTTCGCCGAGACGCCGTCGATGAAGCAGGAGTGGTGACCGCGCTTGCGCAGCTGGGCGGAGAGCCCGGCGGTGGGCGCCTCGAGCAGCTTGGCGCGCAGCTCGGGGGAGAGCGCGGGCTCATCATCGACCGGCGGGAGCCCCGCGGCCTCGCGTGAGCCCCACGCCTCGGTGCGCTGCAGGTCGTCGACGGCCGGGAGCGAACCGATCCGGTCGTCGAAGGGCACCTCGCCCTGTGTCACCGTCGTGACGAGCGCTCCCGAGGACGGGGCGCCCGGCGCCGTGGGAGCGTCTACCTCGATCTCGACCACGTCGCCGGGCACGATCACCGATGAGCCGGCGGGGGTGCCGGTGAGGATCACGTCGCCGGGTTCGAGCGTGAAGTGCTGAGAGAGGTCTGCGACGAGCTGCGCGAGCGGGAAGATGAGGCCCGCGGTCATGTCGTCCTGGCGGAGCTCTCCGTTGACCCAGGCTCGTACTCGCAGAGCCGCCGGATCGACCGTGCTCGCGTCGATGTACTCGGGACCGAGCGGCGTGTAGCCGTCTCCGCCCTTGGAGCGGACGTTCGACCCCTTGTCGTTCGCGCGAAGGTCGTAGAGGCCGAGGTCGTTCGACGCGGTGACCCACCCGACATGCGACCAGGCGTCGTCCAGGGCGACACGACGGGCGGTGGTGCCGATCACGAGGGCGATCTCGCCCTCGAAGGCCAGCAGTTCGGTGCCCGCAGGGCGTTCGACGACGCCGCCGGAGGTGCCGAGCGAACTCGTCGGCTTGAAGAAGTACGAGGGGAATGCGGGGCGCCGGCCGCGCTGGTCGGCGCGGGAGGCGTAGCTCAGATGGATCGCAATGATCTTGCCGGGGCGGGGAATGGATGCCGTCACGGATGCGCCTCCTCGCGCTCGTCGTCGATGCCTTGTGCGTCGTATTCGAAATCATATATCATCGCTTCATCCCTCGGCAAGCACCTCGTTTCCCCTTCGGAAGTGCGCCGTGACAACGCAGTCACCAGCAAAGGAGACACCCATGACAGGGCAGTCATACGGCGGGTTCACCCCCACCGGCACCATCGCGACAGCGGCCGATCGCCGCCGCGTCGTCTTCGCTACCGTCGTCGGCACCACGGTCGAGTGGTACGACTTCTTCATCTACGCCACGGCCGTCGGCCTGGTCTTCGGACAGCTGTTCTTCGAACCGCTCGGCGCGAACAGCGGGTTGATCGCCTTCGCGACGGTCGGCGTGAGCTTCCTGTTCCGTCCGCTCGGCGCGTTCCTCGCCGGTCATTTCGGCGACAAGCTCGGGCGCAAGACCGTGCTCATGTGGACCCTGATCCTGATGGGAGCGGCGACCGCCTTGATCGGTGTCCTTCCGACGTATCAGACGATCGGCATCACGGCCCCTGTTCTGCTCGTGCTGCTGCGCATACTGCAGGGCATCTCCGCAGGAGGGGAGTGGGGCGGAGCCGTGCTGATGGCGGTCGAGCACGCGCCCAAGACCCGGCGAGGAGTGTTCGGCGCATCGCCGCAGATCGGTGTGCCGCTCGGCCTGCTGCTGGCGTCGGGCGTGATGGCGCTGATGACGATCGTCGCCCCGGGCGACCAGTTCATGGCCTGGGGGTGGCGCGTACCGTTCCTGCTCAGCGTCGTGCTGATCCTGGTCGGCTACTACGTGCGCCGCAAGGTCGAGGAGAGCCCGGTGTTCCAGGAGCTGGCGGAGCGCAAGGAGAAGGCGAGGATGCCGATCGTGCAGCTCTTCGCCAAGCACTCGCTTCTCGTGATCATCGCCGCTCTCGTGTTCGCGGGCAACAACGCCGTGGGCTATATGACCACCGGCGGCTACATCCAGGGGTATGCGACGAACCCGGAGGGCCCGATCGGCCTCCAGCCGGGACCCGTGCTGTGGGCCGTCGCCGGATCGGCCGTGACCTGGCTGATCTCGACGCTCTTCGCGGGGTGGATCTCCGATCGGATCGGACGCCGCACGACGTACATCATCGGCTGGATCCTTCAGCTGATCGGCGTGTTCGCGCTCTTCCCGCTCGTGAACACCGGCCAGATCGGTGCGCTGTTCGCGGGACTCGCCATCCTGACGGTCGGCCTCGGCTTCACGTACGGCCCGCAGGCGGCGCTGTACTCGGAACTGTTCCCGGCGAGCATCCGCTTCTCGGGTGTCTCGATCTCCTACGCGATCGGCGCGATCGCCGGAGGTGCGTTCGCACCCACGATCGCGACGGCGATCGTGCAGGCGACCGGCTCGACGCAGGCGGTCACGTGGTACCTGGCCGGTATGACGCTCGTCGGACTCGTCGCGACGCTGCTCCTGCGCGATCGCTCGGGAATTCCGCTGGGGCCCGACCACGAGGCCGAGCAGTCGGTGAGCCCGATCTACGGGGTCGCGAAGGCCTGATTCGATCGCGGTCGGCCCGGACGCGCACGGCGTGCGTGTCCGGGCCGGCGCTTTCGCGGAACGTGCGTTTTGTCGGAAGGTCTCACGCCTGTCGGATCGATCTGGCGCGACGTGCCGGGATCTCGCTCGCTGCGACCGACAAAGTCGAACGGATGACAGCATCCCCGACTACCGCCTGGTCTGATCAGCCTTCGAGCGCTTCGCGGATCGTGATCGCCGAGCGCTGCAGGCGCGCGGCGATCTCGGCGTCGTCGATCGCCGTCGCGACGTGCACGACGGCGATCGCGGCCGGCCGCTGGCCGCGAAGGGCGAGCGGCACCGCGACCGACTGCACGGTCGGTATGACCTCGTCGTGGCTCGTGGCGTAGCCCCGGGCTCGGGCGGCTTCGACCTCGGCGTGCAGGCCGGTTGCGGCATCCGACGGCCATTCCGCGACCCTCAACTGCATCAGGATCGCCTTCCCCGGGGCGCCCACCGTGATCGGATGCCGGGCTCCGGGCCGCTGGGCGACGCTCGCGACCGCGTGGCGCGGCTCGATGCTCGCGAGGGTGATGCAGTCGTCGCCGTCGAGAACGGCGAGGAAGCAGGTCATCCCGAGTTCGTTCGCGATGGCCGTGATCTCGGGGAGGGCCTCTGCCTGGAGATCGTGCGCGACTCCGGCGGCGAGGGCGGCCATGCGGGCGCCGAGCAGAACGGCGCCGGCGGTGTCCCGGCTGACGAGTCGATGATCCTCCAGCGTGCGCAGCAGCCGGTACGCGATCGAACGGTGCACACCCAGACGACCCGCGATCTCGTCGATCGTGAGCGGGGTGCGCGCATCCGCGAGCTCTTCGAGGATGCGGATGCCGCGGCTGAGCGTCTGCGAGGCGGGGTTCTTGGCTTCAGGCATGCGGGCTTCCTTGCGCTCGGCGGCGACGCTCTCTAAGCTGTGTTCAATAGTAGAACAGTCTGTTCGAATATAGAACAGAACGTTCGGCGGTGCAAGACCTCGACAGTGACGTCCGGAAGGAATCGACGACGATGCAGTTCCACCACCACGGTTATGTCTCGGGTGATCCCCGTGTGCTTCCTGCCGGCGTCTCCGATCGCCCCGTCGATCTTTCCGATGAGGTCGACGTCCTCATCGTCGGATCCGGCCCGGCGGGCATGCTGCTCGCGGCCCAGATGTCGCGGTTCCCTGGCGTGACCACGCGCATCATCGAGAAGCGCGAGGGCCGACTCGTGCTGGGCCAGGCCGACGGCATCCAGCCTCGCAGCGTGGAGACCTTCCAGGCCTTCGGCTTCGCGGAGCGGATCATGGCCGAGGCCTACAACATCGGCTGGATGAACTTCTGGGGACCGAACCCCGAGAGGCCCGACGAGATCATCCGCACTGCGCGCACAGCCGACTACGCGTATGACATCTGCGAGTTTCCCCACCTCATCGTGAACCAGGCGCGCGTGCTCGACTACTTCGCCGAGGCGGCCGCCGACGGTCCAGGCCGCATCGTGCCCGACTACGGGGTGGAATTCCTCGGTCTCACGGTTCACGAAGAAGGGGAGTACCCGGTCGAGGTGGCCGTTCGTCAGAACGGGGCCGAGCGCATCGTCCACGCCAGGTACGTCGTGGGCTGCGACGGCGCACGCAGCGGCGTACGTCAGGCCATCGGCCGCACCCACGTCGGCGGCAGCGCCGCGCACGCGTGGGGTGTCATGGACGTGCTCGTGAACACCGACTTCCCGGACTGGCGCACGAAGTGCGCCATCAACTCGGAAGCGGGTAACATCCTGCACATCCCGCGCGAGGGCGGATACCTCAGCCGGATGTACATCGACCTCGGCGAGGTCGCGCAGGATGACGATCATCGGGTCAGGCAGACTCCCGTCGAGGAGATCATCCGCAAGGCGAACGCGATCCTGCATCCGTACTCGATCGACGTGAAGCAGGTCGCCTGGCACAGCGTGTACGAGGTCGGGCACCGCGTCACCGACGGCTTCGACGACGCGACGGGCACGGATCGGAACCCGCGCGTGTTCCTCACCGGCGACGCCTGCCACACGCACAGCGCCAAAGCAGGACAGGGCATGAACGTCTCGATGCAGGACGGCTTCAACCTCGGCTGGAAGCTGGGTTCGGTGCTGACGGGCCGGGCCGCCGAGTCGCTGCTGGCGACCTACGGAGCCGAGCGCCGCCCTGTCGCGCAGCAGCTCATCGACTTCGACCGCGAGTGGTCGAGCCTGATGGCGCGCAAGCCCGAGGAGATCTCGGACCCCAACGAACTCGCCACCTTCTATCTCGGGACCGCGGAGTTCCCGTCCGGGTTCATGACGCAGTACACCTCGTCGATGATCACCGGCACCGATGCGCACCAGGATCTCGCCGCGGGCTTCCCGCTGGGCAAGCGGTTCAAGTCGGCCGAGGTCGTGCGGGTCGGTGACGGCAACGTCATCCACCTCGGCCATCACGCCAGGGCCGACGGCCGCTGGCGCGTGTACGCATTCGGCGACCGTGACGGTTCGGCGCTGGAAGCCTGGGCGGATGCCGCGGCTGCGGTGTTCGACCGGTTCACGCCGGCCGATGGCGACGTCGACGCGGTGTTCGACGTCAAGGCCGTGTATCAGCGGCCGTTCGAGGAGCTCGAGGTCACGTCGGCCCCTGCGCTGTTCCAGCCGAAGACCGGGCCGCTGCGGCTCACCGACTGGGAGAAGGTGTACGCGGCCGGCCCGTCGAAATGGACCGAGACCGACATCTTCGAGGCTCGAGACCTGTCTCGCGACGGTGTGGTCGTCGTCGTGCGGCCAGACCAGTACGTCGCGGCGATCCTGCCGCTGGAGGACGTCGACGGACTGGCCGAGTTCCTCGGTGGTGCTTTCCTTCCCGCATCCTGACGGGCCCAGGCGACGGTCATGACAGATGTCATGGCGAAGACGTGACAGCATCCCGAGGCGGACCGAAGCCCACCTCGGGATGCTGGAGTCATGAAGACATCAGGTGCAGCATCCGCCGTGATCGAACTGATCGACGTGCGGCGCCATTTCGGTTCCGGAGACCGGCGGGTCCAGGCGGTCGACGGAGTGACGCTCCGCGTCGAGCGCGGCGAGGTCGTCGCCCTGCTCGGACCGAACGGCGCGGGGAAGACGACCACCCTCGACATGCTGCTCGGCCTCACCGCACCGAGCTCCGGCTCGGTCGCAGTGCTCGGAGGCCACCCCGATGCGGCCGCGAAGTCGGGATCCATCGCGGCGGTGCTCCAGACCGGCGGCCTGCTGGGTGACCTCACCGTGCGCGAGACCGTCGAACTCATCGCCTCCCTGCACGGACGGGCGGCCCTCAGCAGGGTGTCCGACGTCATGAGCCGCGCCGATCTCACGCACCTCGCCGCACGAAAGGTGTCGAAGTGCTCGGGCGGGGAGCAGCAGCGCGTCAAGTTCGCGCTCGCGATGGTGCCAGATCCCGACATCCTGGTCCTCGACGAGCCCACCGCCGGCATGGACGTCACCGCGCGTCGCCACTTCTGGGACGTGATGCGGGCCGACGCGGATGCCGGTCGCACGATCGTGTTCGCCACCCACTACCTCGAAGAGGCCGAGCAGTTCGCGCGGCGCACCGTGGTGATGCACCGCGGCACGATCGTCGCCGACGCAGCCACCGCGCGGCTTCGAGCGAATCTGGGCGAGCGCACGGTCGCGGCGACGCTGCCGTCTGGAGACCGCGACTCGATCGTCGCGCGCGTGGCGGCGATCACGGGGGTCATCGGCATCCGTCTCGACGCTGATCGGCTCAGTCTGCGGGCCGCCGACTCCGACACCGCGGCGCGCGCCCTTCTCGAGGCCGGCGCGCACGACCTCGAGATCGCCGCGCCCACTCTCGAAACCGCTTTCACCGCTCTCACGGAGGACTGACCGATGCTTCTCTCACCCACCATGCTGCGCATCGAGGCCGTGCGCCAGCTGCGCAACCCCTACACGCTCGCCTTCACGCTCGCGATGCCGATCGCGATGTACCTGCTGTTCGGCGCCACGTCGAGCTACGGCACGCTGTCGGCAGGGAACGGCAACGTCGCGTTCTACGTGATGACCTCGATGGCCGCGTACGGATGCGCAGTGGCCATGAGCTCACTGACATCCCTCGCGGCGACCGAGGCAAAGCAGGGCTGGGGGCGCCAGCTCGCGATGTCTCCGCTCACGACGACGGGCTACGCGCTCACCAAGCTGCTCACCGCCGTCGCCTACGCGGCGTTCTCCGTGCTCGGTGTGTTCATCGCCGGCATGCTGACCGGAGCCGAGGTCGACGACGCCTGGCGCTGGCTCGCGACGGCGGGGATCATCCTCGGGCTCGGACTGATCTACGGCCTGTGGGGCCTCGGCGTCGGCTTGTACTTCAACGGCGACTCCGCCACAGCCCTCGCATCGATCTCGATGACGTTCTTCGCGTTCTTCGGCAACGTGTTCATGCCGCTCGACGGACTCATGCTCGACATCGCGCGCTTCACTCCGCTGTATGGATTCGTGGCGCTGAGCAGATGGCCGCTCACGGAGGGGCATCTGACGACGGGTCAGACCGATCAGCCGTGGATGCTGGTGCTCAACGTCGTGGTGTGGGTCTCGCTGTTCTCCGTGCTCGTCATGGCGGGGGCGAAGCGGTCGCGTGCGCGTCAGTAGGTTGGACGCATGAGCTCTCATCGAGACGACGTCGCCAGGTTCGCCGCGGGCGGTGCGCCTCCGGCCGCCTGGGCGATGCCGGGCACACGAGCCGCATTCGTGAAGGATCCGTGGGCGCGGTTCGGGTGGCTGATGGCCGTGATCTGGCTGGTGTTCCTGGCGTACCCCGTCCTCGCTCTGATCGGCTCTGATGCGTCGACGGGGTGGGTCGTGGTCGGCTGGGTCGCCCTCGGAACCTTCGTCGTTCTGTACGTGGCCGGCTTCATGTACGGCATGCGGCACGGCCGGCTCGGGGGGCCGGTGGCACCCCGCCAGTGGGTCACCTTCGCGCTCCTGATCGTGTGCACGCTCGCATCCGTGCCGGCGGAGGGCGGATCGGCGCTGAGCTTCCTCCCCTTCATCATGTCCTTCGCGTCGTACGGGCTCACCCGCCTCTGGCACTGGATCACGGTGATCGCGTGCGTCACGGTGACCGCGCTGTGCGTGTTCCTGCTTCCCGGCGGCATGAACTATCTGTCGGTCCTCGCGATCGTCGCACTGCTGGGCACGGTGAACACGGTCTCGACCTGGCTGATCCTGCGTTCGTCCGAGGCCGACCGGCTCGGACTCGAACTGGCCACGAGCGAGGGGCGGGAGGCGGTCGCCCGCGACGTGCACGACCTGATCGGCCACTCGCTCACGGTCGTCGGGCTGAAAGCGCAGCTCGCGCGGCGTCTGATGGACACCGATCCTGAGCGTGCGAAGGCCGAACTCGCCGATATCGAGGCGCTCACGGCGGAGGCCATCGCCGGTGTGCGGTCCACGGTCGCGGGCGCGCGGGCCACGACGCTCGTCGAGCAGCTCGCGTCGAGCCGCGACGCCCTGCAGGCGGGGGAGGTCGCGCTCACGATCGAAGGGACGCCAGGCGCGCTGTCTGCGGCGCAGGCGCTCACCGCGGCCTGGATCCTGCGCGAAGCCACGACGAACACGCTGCGGCACGCCAGCGCAAGCCGTGTCGAGGTGCAGATCGCGCCGGGACGATTCGCGATGATCGACGACGGCCCAGGGCCGGGGACGCGCGAAGGCAACGGAATCCGTGGCATGCGGGAACGGGCGTCGGCGTCGGGGGCGTCGTTCGTCGTCGCCCCCGGAGAGTCCGGCGGCACCCGGGTGGAGGTGACATGGTGAGCGGCAGCATCCGCCTCGTCATCGCCGACGACCAGGCCCTCGTGCGCGGAGCGCTCGGCGCACTGCTCGATCTCGAGGCCGATCTCGAGGTGGTCGGCCTCGCCGCCGACGGCGCGCAGGCGCTGCGCCTCGTGGATGAGCTCGCCCCCGATGTCTGCCTGATGGACATCCAGATGCCCGGCCTCGAGGGCGTGGAGGCGACGCGCGCTCTCCGTGCGACGAATCCGGGCACGCGGGTGCTGATCGTCACGACGTTCGCGCGGCCGGGCTATCTGCGCTCTGCGCTCGACGCGGGCGCCAGCGGGTTCATCGTCAAGGACAGCCCGGCCGAGAAGCTGGCGGATGCCGTGCGCCGCGTGCACGCGGGCATGCGCGTGCTCGACCCGGCGCTCGCCGAGGAGAGCCTGTTCGACGGGGCGAACCCGCTCAGCGAACGCGAACGGCAGGTGCTGAGGCTGGCGGCGGACGGCCGATCGGCGGCGGCGATCGCGGCCGACGTGTTCCTCTCCGCAGGCACCGTGCGAAACCATCTGTCGGCCGCGATCGGCAAGACCGGTGCAGGCAACAGGGCTCAGGCGGTACGGATCGCCCTCGACAAGGGGTGGATCTGAGCGGTTCGCACGCTCGCGGCGGATCCGATGCGATGTCGGTGACACGGCGTACCCTGTCACCCAGGCGGGAGGCTCCCGCGATGGAGGTGCGCGAGATATGACGTGGAAGATCGAACTCATCTTCGTCCCGGTGACCGATGTCGACCGGGCGAAGGATTTCTACACGAAGATCGGGTTCAACCCCGATCACGACCAGACGCCGCAGGAGGGTCTGCGGTTCGTGCAGATGACCCCTCCCGGCTCGGCGTGCTCGATCGCGTTCGGAACGGGGCTCGACATCCCGCTCGAGCCGGGGCAGCAGAAGACGATCCAGGTGGTGGTGCCGAACGCCGATGAGGCGAAGGCGCAGCTCGAGGCGGTCGGCGTGGCGACGAAGGGCGTCGAAGATCTCGGCTGGGGCCGGTTCGTGTGGTTCGACGACCCCGACGGCAACACCTGGACTCTGCAAGAGCTGCCCGATTACGCGGCGGCGAACCAGCAGTCCTGAAGCGGTCAGGGCGGGGCGCCCGTGTCAGACGATGCGCGTGGCCCCGCCCGACACCTCGATGCCGCCCGTTTTCGGAATGTCGACGACGAGTTCGCTCGGGCGTCCGACGTGGGCGCCCTGGCGGATGCGGATCGTCTGTCCTGCGAGGCCGCGCTCGCGCAGATAGGCGCCTGTCGAGGCCGCCGCCGAGCCTGTCGCAGGGTCTTCGGTGATGCGCCCGACCGGGAACAGGTTGCGGGCTTCGTACTCCGAGGGGCTCGTCGCGTGCAGCACCGTCACCGTGCCCAGCCAGCCCTGTTCGCGCATCAATGCCGCCACTTCGGCGGGTGAGAATCGGAACTGGTGGAACAGCTCGCGATCGGCGAGGAAGACGATCGGATGCCAGTTGCCCGCGAACGCCTCCTGCACGGGAAAGCGCGAGTCGACGTCGGAGTGGGCGAGGCCCAGCAGTGCGAGCAGCCGGTCGCGCACCGCGGGGTCCAGATCGCGCACCTCGGGTTCGACGCTGGTGAACGACACAGTGAAGCCCCCGGCCGCATCGGCGGAGGATCGGAGGGCGACGGCGCCGGTGTTCGTGTCGAAGACCACGGTACCCGCGCCGTCGCGCTCGGCCAGAGCGATCGCCGTGGCGACCGTGGCATGACCGCAGAATGGCACCTCTGCGGCGGGCGACCAGTACCTCACTCGAAAGTGCTGCTCGCCGTCGGCCTCGCTGCGGCCGACGACGAACGCCGTCTCCGAGTAGCCGACCTCCGCCGCGATGCGCTGCATATCCGCGTCGTCGAGGCCAGAGGCCTCCAGCACCACTCCCGCTGGATTACCGCCGTACGGCGTCGCCGCGAACGCGCTGTAGCGCAGGACTTGTGGAGCATCCGACATGACCAGGAGCCTAACGGACGGCTTCAGGAGTTCACGCGGATGATCTCCTGCTGGTACGGGGCGATGACGTCGCCCGAGATGCGCAGGTCGAGCAGCAGGAACCGACGGGTCGCGGCATTCTCCTGCGCCCACTCACCGAGCCTGTCGAGATCAGCCAGAGTGCGCACGACGACGCCTTCGGCGCCCACGGCTGCACCGAACGCGGCGAAGTCGACCTCGGGGATGCGCATCGGGCCTTCGGCGAGACCCTTCAAGCCGTACAGGTTGACCTCGGCGCCGTAGGCGGCGTCGTTCCAGATCACCGCGATGCCGCGCCCCCCGGCCGCACGCACCGCGGACTCGAGGTCGGCGATCGCCATGAGGCCGCCGCCGTCGCCGCTGGTGAGGACGATGGTCGAGTCGCGCCGCGCGAGGGCGGCACCCACGACGCTAGGCCAGCCCTGACCGATCGACTGGAATGCGGTGCCGACCATCATCATGCGGTCGGGCGCAGCGACCGGCCAGTACATGTTCGCCCACCCGATGAAGTGCCCGCCGTCCGAGACGACGACCCGATCCTCCGGCAGCAGCTCGGCGATCCTTCGAGCGGCGGAGCGCGGGTCGAGGCGCCCGTCGGCGGCGAGGTCGTCACCGGTCTCGTAGGCGCGTGACCCGGCGACGTCGACCGTCTCCCGCCACGGCGACAGATGAGGGTTTCGGGCCCCGCGCGCGTCGGCAGCCTCAGCGAGCGAGGCACTGGTCCGGGCTTCTGAGTTTGCCGAAGGGCGGCCGAGCCGTTCGACGAGCGCTTCGGCCGCGACGCGCGCGTCGGCCCGCACGTATCCGCCCACGTGCGGATGCGTCGCCGTCGGCGCGGTGTCGATCTGGAACACGCGAGAGCCGGGCGCGAACAGCTCTCCGAAGCGCATCGTGAACTGGTTGAGCGAGGCGCCGAAGACGACGGCGACGTCAGCCTCGCGGATCAGCTCCATCGCGCCGTCGGCGCCGAAGCCGCCCGTCACGCCGAGGTCGTACCGGCTGTCGGGGAAGACTCCACGACCGAGCGCCGACGAGGCGGTCAGCGCGCCGGTGAGGGCCGCGAGTTCGCCCAGCGCCGAGCCGGCATCCGCGAGCCAGGCTCCGCGGCCGGCCAGGAGGAACGGGCGGGAGGCCCCGCGCAGCGCGGCGGCGATCTCGTCGAGCATTCCCTCGGCATACTCGCCGCGAGGTGCGAGCGGAGCGGGGATCCGCGGCGAAGGAGCCGAGGGCACGACGCCCGCCTCAAGGGCGGCGACGTCGTAGGGGATCGCCAGGACGACGGGAACCCGATAGGTGAGAGCGTGCTCGATCGCGATGACGGTCGTGGCGGCGGCGTCCGTTCGCCCGACCGTGTAGGTGCGGGCGCCGACGGCCGACGCCAGCGCGATCTGGTCGACGTCCCACGGGCGGGGGCCCGATGTCGGCTCGTCACCGACCACGAGCACGAGCGGCACGTGCGCCTGCACGGCCTCGGCGAGCGCGGTGATGGTGTTCGTGAAGCCCGCGCCGTAGGTCGAGGTGCCTGCGGCGATGCGCCCGGAGGCGCGGAAGTGCGCGTCAGCGGCGACGACGGCGCCCTGTTCATGGCGGACGGCGGTGAAGACCGCATCCGTCTGCTTCTCGATCGCGTCGAGGAAGTAGGCGTTCCCGTTGCCCATCACGCCGAAGACGGCGTCGATGTGCTGGGCGAGCGTGAGGGCGACGTGTGCGGAGACGGTGGGCATGCAGAAGCCTTTCGAGACAGGGACGGAGACGGTGCGGATTCCGTATGTGTCTCGCCCGCGCGACCGTGCGAGGGGCTTCGTGCCTCTTTTTCAGGCACCGGCCTGTGTGAAGACCGGACCTCAGCATCTTACCGCGGCGGGGCTTGTCGCGGGGCTGTCGCGGGGTCGTAACACCCGCGAAACCGCGACAGGGAAGCATGCGGACATGGAGCCGCTGTTCAACGGATACACCTCACGTCGAGTCACGGGGCGATCCGGGGCGCAGCCCTGGGACGAGATGTTCCGCACGCCGACGCCGGACCAAGCGGACGTGCGCACCCCGTATCGCGACCTGTTCCCGGCGCTCGCCGGCATGGACGGCGCCGAGCTTCGGGCACGGACGGATGCTCTGGCCAGTTCGTATCTCGCCCAGGGCGTCACTTTCGACTTCGCCGGCGAGGAGCGGCCGTTCCCGCTCGACGTGGTGCCACGGGTGATCGCCGCGGATGACTGGCGGTACGTCGAGTCAGGGGTGAAGCAGCGCGTCAGGGCGCTGGAGGCGTTCCTCGCCGATGTCTACGGCCCGCAGCTCGCGGTCCTCGACGGGATCATCCCGGCATCCCTGATCAGCTCGTCCTCGCACTTCCACCGTCAGGCCGCCGGGATCGTGGGAGCGAACGGAGTGCGCATCCACGTCGCCGGGATCGACGTCATCCGCGACGAGCGCGGCGACTGGCGCGTGCTCGAGGACAACGTCCGGGTGCCGAGCGGCGTGAGCTACGTGCTCGCGAACCGCCGGGTCATGGCGCAGACGCTCCCCGAACTGTTCACGAGCCTGCGCGTGCGGCCCGTGGTCGACTACCCGGGCCGCCTGCTGCAGGCGCTGCGCGCCGCAGCCCCCGACGGCGTGGGTGATCCGAACGTCGTCGTGCTCACCCCGGGGGTGCACAACTCGGCGTACTACGAGCACACTCTGCTCGCCCGCATGATGGGGGTCGAGCTGGTCGAAGGGCGAGACCTGTTCTGCTCGGGAGGGCGGGTCTGGATGCACACGACCGCGGGCCCCACCAAGGTCGACGTGATCTACCGGCGCGTCGACGACGAATTCCTCGATCCGCAGCACTTCCGCCCCGACTCCGTCCTCGGCGCTCCGGGGCTCATGCTCGCGTCGCGCCTCGGGAACGTCACGATCGCGAACGCCGTGGGCAACGGCGTGGCCGACGACAAGCTCGTCTACACCTACGTGCCCGAACTCATCCGCTACTACCTGGGCGAGGAGCCGATCCTCCCGAACGTCGACACCTGGCGATTGGAGGAGCCGGCTGCGCTGGAGGAGGTGCTCGACCGGCTCGACGAGCTCGTGATCAAGCCCGTGGACGGCTCCGGCGGCAAGGGCCTCGTGGTCGGGCCGGACGCCTCTCGCGAGACGCTCGAGTCTCTGCGCCGTGCGCTGCTGGCCGACCCTCGCGGCTGGATCGCACAGCCGGTCGTGCAGCTGTCGACCATCCCCACGCTCGTCGAAGACGGATTCCGGCCGCGGCACGTCGACCTCCGCCCGTTCGCTGTCAACGACGGCCAGGACATCTGGGTGCTCCCCGGCGGGCTGACGAGGGTCGCGCTTCCGGAAGGTCAGCTCGTGGTGAACTCCAGCCAGGGCGGCGGCTCCAAGGACACCTGGGTACTCGACCCGTCGTTGTTCACAGGCCCGGCGAGCACGATCGCCGCGGAGGAGGCCGCGGCCGACGAGGTCTCGCTCGCCACAGGGGCGATCGCGGTCGTCGCGCCGCCTCGGGAGGACCCGCACCCGCCGTTCCTCTCGTCGCCGCAAGACGAGGATCTCGAGGCCCGTCACCACCAGCAGCAACAACAGCAGCAGCAACAGCAGCAGGGTGGTGCATCATGCTGAGCCGCATCGCCGAGGCGCTGTTCTGGATCGGTCGCTACGTCGAGCGGGCCGACGGCACAGCGCGCATCCTCGATGTGCACCTGCAGCTCCTGCTCGAAGATCCGTGGGTCGACGAGGACACCGCCTGCCGCGCGCTGCTGTCGGTGATGGGCACGACGGCGGAGTCGGACGCGGCGCTCGGACGCGACGACGTCGTGCGGCTGCTCGCGCTCGACCGTGAGCACTCCGCCTCGATCGCGCATTCGATCGCCGCCGCGCGCGAGAACGCCCGGCGCGCCAGGGAGATCATCTCGACCGATCTGTGGGAGACGCTCAACGAGTCGAACGCGCGGATGCCACGACGCATCCCCTTCGACAAGACGCACCCGTTCTTCCGATGGGTGCGCGACCGTTCGGCGCTCGCTTTCGGCGTCGTCGACTCCTCGATGAGCCGCGACGAGGCGTGGCAGTTCTTCGTGCTCGGGCGCTCGATCGAGCGGGTGGACATGACGGCACGTCTGCTCGCGACTCGTTCGCTGACCGACGCCGCCGGTCCCAGCTGGACGACCCTGCTGCGCAGTTGCGGCGCGTACGAGGCGCATCTGCGCAGCCACCGCGCCATGCCGTCTGCGGCATCCGCTGTGGAGTTCCTGCTTGTCGACCGGCTGTTCCCGCGGTCGGTGCTCTCCAGCATCCTCCAGGCCGAGGAATGCCTCCGCGGCATCGATCCCGCGAGCGCCTTCGGTGCGCCGGACCGCGCGCATCGCGTGCTGGGACGGATGCGCTCAGAGCTGGAGTACCGGCCGATCGGAGACATCGTGCACGGCCTGTCGGAGAGCATGGAAGAGGTGCAGGTGGGCATGTCGATGGCGAGCGATGCGATCAGAGAGCGGTACTTCCCGTCGATCGCGATGCCGGTGTGGATCGGAGAGGCGCTGTGAGCCGGCTGCGGGTCGTGCACCGAACGGGATTCCGGTACGAGCGGCCGGCGACGGCCTCGTACAACGAGGCGCGGATGCTGCCGCACTCCCGGGAGGGGCAGTTCGTGCTGCAGGCGGCACTCGAGATCTCACCGCCGGCGACCCAGCACTCCTATGCCGACTTCTGGGACACCAGGGTGTCGACGTTCGAGGTGCTCACACCTCACGAGCTGCTCTCGGTGACGGCGACGAGCATCGTGGACGTGCGCCCGGTGCCGCAGACCACGACCGCGATCGACTGGGACGAGCTCGCCGCGCGGATCCCGCTCTCGCTGTCACTGGCCGAATGCGTCACGCAGACACCCGCGACCGCTCCGGACGAGGAGATGCGCGAACTCGCACTGCGCATCGAGGCGGAGGGCGGCGACGTCGACGA
Organism: Microbacterium sp. ZW T6_19; assembly: GCF_044987465.1. NCBI lineage: Bacteria > Bacillati > Actinomycetota > Actinomycetes > Micrococcales > Microbacteriaceae > Microbacterium > Microbacterium sp. ZW T6_19. Next base: position 64,807 of record NZ_JBJDRH010000011.1, read on the forward strand.
CACCGCCTTCGAGATCTGCCGCGTCGTCGGCGAGGCGATGGAGTACCGAAGCGGTGTGACGGGGGTGAATTCGACGGCCCGGGATGCCTGGCCCGCGCGATCCGGCGTCTGCCAGGACATCGCTCATGTCGCGCTCGGAGTGCTCCGGGCTGCCGGCATCCCGGCCCGCTACGTCTCGGGTTACCTGCATCCCGACCCGACGGCGGCGATCGGTCAGCCGGTCATCGGGGAGTCGCACGCGTGGGTCGAGTGGTACTCGGGGGAGTGGCGCGGATACGACCCGACGAACCTCGTCGAGATCGGTGAATCGCACGTGTACGTCGGACACGGCCGCGACTACGGAGACGTCGCGCCGCTGCGCGGCGTGTACGCCGGGCCCAGCGCGTCGGAGCTGTTCGTCGAGGTCGAGGTCACCCGCCTCGACTGATCGGCGGACCCGGGCGTTTCCGCACTCGTCGATGCAGGAGAATAGGACGATGACGGATGCATCGAACGAGCGCGAGACGCTCACGTGGGACGGCTTCGGAACGGCGACGAGAGATCTCGCGCGCAGCATCCTGAGCAGTGGCTTCGAGCCCGAGGTCGTCGTGGCGATCGCCCGGGGCGGTCTGCTGCCTGCCGGCGCGATCGCCTACGGACTCGGCGCCAAGAACTGCGGCGCGATCAATGTCGAGTTCTATACGGGCATCGGCACCGTGCTCGATGCGCCCGAGGTGCTGCCTCCTGAGCTCGACATGGCATACCTCGACGGTCGCCGGGTGCTGCTCGTCGACGATGTCGCCGACTCGGGCAAGACGCTCGCGCTGGCCGTGCAGCTGCTGAAGGACAAGGGCGCCGATGTGCGCTCGGTCACGATCTACACGAAGCCCACGACGATCATCCAGCCCGACTACGCCTGGAAGGACACGGACCTCTGGATCAACTTCCCGTGGTCGTTCCAGGGCACTGTGCGCGAAGAAGACCTGGGGCTGCCGCCGACTGCGTGACCACTGTCGCCGCATCCTGATGCGCGTGAAAAGTCGGACTTCCACCCCGACACGGCGCCTCTGCGCGCTCGCGTGCGGCGTGTCGGCAGCGAACTCCGACTTTTCGCACAGGCGCGACGGTGGGTCCGGGGCGAGTGTCAGCCGCGCAGCAGCGCGCGCAGCGACTGGATCGTGTCGGCATCGGCCGGTGTCTTGTCGGGCCGGTAGCCCTTGACACGGGCGAAGCGCAGGGCGATGCCGCCGGGGTAGCGCGGCGAGCGCTGCACGCCGTCGATCGCGATCTCGACGACCAGGGCAGGCCGCAGGAAGACAGCGGATGCGGTGCGCCGCTCCTCGTGCTCGGGGAACGTCTCGGTCTGCCAGCGCAGCAACTCGTCGGTCAGGCCCTTGAACGTCTTGCCGACCATCACGAATCCGCCCGGCTCGACGAACTCTCCGTCGGCGTCGCGCGCGCCGAGGTGGAGGTTGGAGAGCCAGCCGCGGCGGCGGCCCGATCCCCACTCGGCGCCGAGCACGACCAGGTCGAACGTGAGCACGGGCTTGACCTTCACCCAGGACTTGCCCCGGCGGCCTGCAGCGTAGGGTGAGTCGACGCCCTTGACCACGACCCCCTCGTGTCCTGCGGCGAGGGCGTCGCGGGCGAGCCGCTCTGCGGCTGTCGCGTCGTCTGTCACGATGCCGGGCATGCGCCACTCTGAGGCGAACCGATCGAGTTCGGCGAGGCGCGTGGCCAGCGGCTCGTCGAGAAGATCGCGGCCGTCGACGTGCAGCACGTCGAAGAACCACGGACGCAGCACGAGCTCGCGCGATACATCGGCGCCGAACCGCGACATCGTCTCCTGGAACGGACGCGGGCCGCCGTCTTCATCGAGCGACAGCGTCTCGCCGTCGAGGATCACATCGTGCACCGGGAGCCCGCGCACGATCTCGACGATCTCCGGCACGCGATGGGTGACGTCGGCGAGGCTGCGCGTGAAGACGTGCACGTCGTCGCCGTGGCGGTGCACCTGGATGCGGGCGCCGTCGAGCTTGTACTCGACTGATGCAGGGCCCGTGATCTCGAGCGCGGCGCTCGCCGTGGCGGCGGTCGACGCCAGCATCGGCAGCACCGGACGGCCGACGACGAGCCCTACCGCCTCGAGCTCGTCCGCGCTTCCGGTGAGGGCGATCGCCGCCGTGACGCCGAGGTCGCCGGAGAGCATGGCGGCGCGGCGCACGGAAGCGATCGGGCGGTCGGCTGCGCGTGCGATCGCGTCGAGCAGCACTCCCGCGAGAGCGCCGGTGCGCAGCTCTCCGAGCATCGCCCGCATCACGAAGTCCCACTCGGCGGCGGTCGCCCTGCCCGCGAATCCGGTCAGGATCTCTGTGCGAGCGGCCGTCGAGCCCGTTCCGGATGCCGTGGCCAGCGCCTCGAAGAACTCGTCGACGTCGGCGACTGCGAGCGTGTCGTCGTCGGCCGGCGCGACCTCGAGAGCGCTGAGTCCGCGCCAGCCCACGCCGAGGCGGCCCTGGCGCGGAGCCGCGAGCAGGATGCCGACGAGCGGCAGGATCTCGTCGCCATCCGCTCTTTTCAGCAGCTGCGCGAGAGCGTCGATCTTCGCGAGTCGTGACGGCGTGGCCGCGACCTCGTCGGCCGTGGCGACCACCTCGGAGAGCCTCATGCACGCATTGTCCCACCGGCATCCGACATCCACCCGGGCAAGAGAAGGCCGAGCAGTCCGGCCGTCAGCGCCCGCGGAACTCGGGCCGTCGCTTCTCCTGGAACGCGGCGAAGCCCTCGCGGTAGTCGGAGGTGTCGCACAGAGCGGCTTGCGCAGCGTTCTCGATCGCGACGGAGTCCCAGAGGGAGAGCCGCTCGTCGCGGATCCGCGAGATCAGCTGCTTGCTCGCCAGGAAGGCGGCGGTGGCTCCGCGAGAGGCAGCGGATGCCGCATCCACCGTCGCCGGCACGACCTCGTCGTCGGGGAGCACCCGCGAGAACAGCCCCGCCTCCACCGCCTCCGTGCCGCTCATGAGCCGGCCGGTGTAGATGAGATCGAGGGTCTTGTGGGCGCCGAGCCGGTCGAGGAAGAACGCGTGCCCGCCCGAATCGAGCGTCGCGCCCAGTGCAGCGAAGGGCGATCCGATCTTGGCCGACTCCGCGACATAGACGACGTCTGTCGCGATCAGCAGCCCCAAACCGACACCGAGGCAGGCGCCGTGCGCGACCGCGAACGTCGGGGCGGGGAACCGCGACATCCTCTGCAGCAACGGGGTCACGAGCCCGCTGAGGAAGCCGATCACATCGTCATCGCGCGGATCCACTCCCGAGATGTCGCGGCCGGCGCAGAACGCGCGCCCTTCGCCGCGCAGCACGAGGGCGCGCACGCCCGATGCCTCCGCGTCGTCGTACGCGGCTGCGAGTTCGAGCAGAGCCTGCTCATCGAGCGCGTTGAGCTTCGCGGGGGCGTTCAGGACGACGGTGGCGACATCGTCCGCGATGGCGAGATCGATCAACGGTGCTCCTCAGACGTCGTAGTCGACCACGACGCGGTCGCTGGTGGGGTGGGACTGGCAGGTGAGCACGAAGCCGCGCGCGATCTCGTCGGGTTCGAGGGCGTAGTTCTCGGTCATCGTCACGCTGCCCTCGATCACCCGCGCACGGCAGGTGCCGCAGACTCCGCCCGCGCACGCGAACGGGGCGTCGGGGCGCACCCGCAGCGCGGCGTTCAGAACCGACTCGTGGGCGCCGACGGGGCTCTGCACCGTGGATGAGACACCGTCGAGCGTGATCTCGATCCTGACGGTCTTCTCGCCCTCTCGAACCTGCACGGGGCGAGCGGTTCTGAGCGGTTCTTCGCCGGTCGTGAAGAGCTCGAAGCGGATGTGCTCTCGGGCGACGCCGAGGTCGGCGAGCACGTCTCTGCAGACATCGACGAGCGCCAGCGGCCCGCACAGGAACCACTCGTCGACGTCGTCCGGGGGGATCAGCGTGCCGAAGATCAGCCGCAGTCTGTCCTCGTCCAGCCGACCCGACAGCACCGGCGCCGCGCGCTGCTCGCGGGAGAGGACGTGGTGCAGGGTGAGGCGCGTGGGGTAGCGGTCCTTCAGGTCGGCGAGCTCTTCGAGGAACATCACGTCGAGCGTCGACCGGTTCGTGTACAGCAGCGTGAACCGCGAGGTGTCGGACCGTCGCAGCACGGTCTGGGCCAGAGCCATCAGCGGCGTGATGCCGGATCCGGCGGCGACGCCGACGATGTGACGGTGGTCGAGGTCGTCGAGCACCGACGTGAACGTGCCCTGAGGGCTCATCACGTCAATCTCGAAACCCGGGTGCAGGCCCGTCTGCGCCCAGGTCGAGAACGCGCCGCCTTCGTCGCGCTTGACCGCGACGCTGAAGCTCGTGGCTTCGCCGTCTGCGCGATGCGCGGGTGGACTGCACAGCGAGTACGAGCGCCGTACCTCGACGCCCTCGAGATCGATGCGCAGCGCGACGTGCTGCCCGGGCAGATGGTCGTACTCGTCGGCGAGCTCGGGAGGCACCGTGAACGTCACCTCGATCGAGTCCTCCGTGAGCGGGCGCACCGCGGCGACCGTGAGCGTGTGGAAGCGAGCGCGGGAACGCGGCGCGCTCCTGGTCGGTTCGGGGAGCGGAGCGGATGCCGTGACCGAGGTGAACAGAGACATCTCAGTGCACCTTGAAATGGTCGAAGGGCTCGAGGCAGGCGCGGCACTCGAACAGAGCCTTGCAGGAGGTGGAGCCGAAGCGTGAGACCTCGCGGGTGTCGAGTGAGCCGCACCGAGGACACCGAACGCTGATCGCGAGACGGATGGGGCCGTTCGAAGAGCCGAGCGCTGCGCGCCCGGAAGGAGGCGCGATCCCGTACTCCTCGAGCTTGCGCTTGCCGGCATCCGACATCCAGTCCGTAGTCCACGCGGGGGAGAGCACCAACCGCACGTCGACATCGGCCCAACCCGCGGCGGTGAGCGCCAGCACGAGGTCGTCGCGGATGGTGTCCATCGCCGGACACCCGCTGTACGTCGGCGTGATCTCGACGCGGACGCGGTCCCCGCTCACCTCGAGGGCGCGCAGCACGCCGAGATCCTCGATCGTGAGCACGGGCACCTCAGGGTCGGCGACGGATGCGGCGATCCGCCAGGCATCCTCCTGTGTGAGTCCCTGAGCCCGGCGAAGGGTCACCATGTCGCCCCCGGATGCCGTCGGGCGAGCACCTGCATCTCCGCGAGGAGATGTCCGAAGGGCGTGGCGTGCGCGCCGCGCCGGCCGCCGGCCGATGAGGCCGCGACTGCGGGGATGTCGAGCTGCGCTTCGACGAACACGGTGTTCACGACGGCGTCGAACCCGGGTCGCAGTGTCGACGGCCGCGCCGCCGCATCGCCAAGACGCTCGATCAGTTCGTCGTCGCGGAACAGCTCGTCGACGTAAGGCCAGACGTCGGTCGTCGCCCGAATGATCCGGGCACGCGATTCCTCCGTACCTCCCGCGAGGCGCAGCATCCACTGCACCGCATGGTCGCGGTGGTAGTCGACCTCTTTGAGCGCCTTCTCCGCGACGGCGGAGAAGGTTCGATCGGTGCTCATCCGCAGCGCGGAGTACAGCTCGAACATGTAGGTCGAGACGACGAACTGCCGCGCGATGGTCTGCGCGAAGTCCCCGTTGGGCTGCTCCACGATCCAGGCGCTGCGGAACTCCGGCTCGTCGCGGAAGTAGGCGAGATCATCCTCCGTGCGTCCGTCGAAGGCACCCGCGTAGCGCAGCAGCGAACGGGCATGCCCCAGCAGATCGAGTGCGATGTTGGCCAGGGCGACGTCCTCTTCCAGCTCGGGCGCACGTGATATCCAGGCGCCGAGCTGCTGCGAGAGGATGAGCGCGTCATCGCCCAGCCGGAGGGCGTACTCGGCGACGTCGGCGGATGCCGGGATCTCGCCGGTTCCGGTCAGCTCGTCGCTGAGCTGCAGCTCGTCGACGGAGACGTCTCCGTGCACGTCACTGTTCACAGGTGCGGCACCCCCTCGGACGCGGTGTAGTACACCGCGTGACGGTAGTTCTTGCCCGCGGAGCTCTCGAAGTAGGCGCCCTTGGCGTCGGGATCGCTCGTGGTGATCGCGTCGGCGGGAGCGACCCAGATCGACACGCCTTCGCCGCGGCGCGTGTACAGATCGCGTGCGTTGCGGATCGCCATCTCGGCATCCGGCGCGTGCAGCGACCCCACGTGCACATGGCTGAGTCCACGGTTCGCGCGCACGAACACCTCCCACAGCGGCCACACTTCTTTCCGGGTCCCTGAGCCTGCCGAAGGGGCCGCACCCGGTGTCGCCATCACGCCACCGCCTTGGCAGCCTGCTTGTCGGCGTACGCGGCCGCGGCCTCGCGCACCCAGGCGCCGTCTTCATGCGCGGTGCGGCGCCGCTCGAGGCGCTCGGCGTTGCAGGGGCCGTTGCCGCGGAGCACCTCGAAGAATTCGTCCCAGTCGATCTCGCCCATGTCGTACCGTCCCGTCTCCTCGTTCCACCGCAGCTCGGGATCGGGAAGGGTCACGCCGAGGATCTCGGCCTGCGGCACGAGCATGCCGACGAAGCGCTGGCGCAGCTCATCGTTCGAGAATCGCTTGATCTTCCACTTCATCGACTGGGCGGAGTTCGGGGACTGGTCGTCGGGAGGGCCGAACATCGCGAGGCTCGGCCAGTACCAGCGGTTCACGGCATCCTGAGCCATCTGGCGCTGTTCGTCGGTGCCTTGCATGAGAGTGAGCAGGATCTCGAAACCCTGCCGCTGGTGGAACGACTCCTCCTTGCAGACGCGCACCATCGCCCGGCCGTAGGGGCCGTAGGAGGCGCGGCACAGCGGCACCTGGTTGCAGATCGCTGCGCCATCGACGAGCCAGCCGATCGCGCCCATGTCGGCCCATGTCGGGGTCGGATAGTTGAAGATCGAGGAGTACTTGGCACGACCGGTGATGAGCTGCTCCATCATCTCGTCGCGAGTGATGCCCAGAGTCTGCGCGGCGGAGTAGAGGTACAAGCCGTGACCGGCTTCGTCCTGCACCTTCGCCATCAGGATCGCTTTGCGCTTGAGGCTCGGAGCTCGGGTGATCCAGTTGCCCTCCGGCTGCATGCCGATGATCTCCGAGTGCGCGTGCTGGCTGATCTGGCGGATGAGCGTCTTGCGGTACGCGTCGGGCATCCAGTCACGCGGCTCGATCCGCTGCTCGTTCGCGACGAGCTCGTCGAACAGGCGCTCCTCTTCGCTGAGCTCGCCATCCACGAGAGACAGGTCTGCGGGGCTCGTCATCGTCGACTCCTCAACTCTCGATCTGTTTACTGACCGATCGTTAGGTAATTCTGACACGAGGGCTCGCGCCGTGCAAGGGCGGGAGGTCAGCGCGAGCGAGAGATCAGCTCGAGGAGCGCTCGACCGTAGGCCTCCGAAGGGTCGGGATGCTCGTACCGCAGCGTCTCGCCGGCGATCTCGACCACGACCTCGAACGCGTCGTCGAGACGGCTGAGGCGGCGGAACGTGCCCCGCAGGAGTTCGCGGAGCTGATCCTCTCGCGGCAGCCACACGGCATCGGCCAGAGTCACCGCGTCGAGCGCCCACTCGGTGGTGCCGTTGAAGGCGAGGTCGGTGCCGCTGGGCGTCTGGCGCGCCTCGATTGTCATCTCGCTGACCGTGAACACGTCGGCCTCGGCTTCGAGTTCGACGTCGTCGGGGAGGTCGAGCTGGAAACGGTCGCCCTCGGCGGGATGCCAGGCCAGCCCGGCGTCGCGAAGGGCGACGGCGAGTTCACGGGTGATCATGCGTCCACGCTAGACGACGGGCGACGTCATCGCCGTCGGAGCGTAGGGCGTTCGTCCCGATGTCGTCGGGGTGAGGCAGAGTGGGGGAATGACTTCCCAGCTTTCCCTCGACACCCGCGACGCAGCGCTCGCCGCGCTGCGCGAACTCGTCGGGCGCCCGGATGCCGTCTTCCACGACGGGCAGTACGAGGCGATCGAGGCTCTGGTCGAGCAGCGCCGACGCGCGCTCGTCGTGCAGCGGACGGGTTGGGGCAAGTCGGCGGTGTACTTCGTCGCGACACTGCTGTTGCGAAAGCAGGGCGCGGGCCCCACGGTGCTGGTCTCGCCTCTGCTCGCGCTGATGCGTGATCAGATCGCTGCCGCCGAACGGGCGGGCGTGCGCGCGGTCGCGATCAACTCGACCAACGCTCACGAGTGGTCAGACGTGCTCGCACAGCTCGACCGCGACGAGGTCGACGTGCTGCTGGTGTCGCCCGAGCGCCTCAACAACCCGTCGTTCCGCGAGGAGCAGCTGCCTGCGCTCGTGCGCCGCATCGGCATGCTCGTCGTCGACGAGGCGCACTGCATCAGCGACTGGGGTCATGACTTCCGCCCCGACTACCGGCGACTGCGCGACCTCATCGGGCAGATGCCCGCCGACGTCCCGGTGCTCGCAACGACCGCCACGGCGAACAGCCGCGTCGTCGCCGACGTGGCCGAGCAGCTCGGCGCGGCATCCGACGCCGACGTTCTCACGATCCGCGGCCCTCTCGCCCGCACGTCACTCCGGCTCGGTGTCCTCCGCTTGCCGGATTCGGCGAGCCGGCTCGCCTGGCTGCTCAGCCATCTCGATGACCTCCCGGGCTCGGGCATCATCTACACGCTCACCGTCGCAGCAGCGGTCGACACCGCGCGCCTGCTGCGCGAACGCGGACATGAGGTGCGCGCATACACGGGTCAGACCGATGCCGACGAGCGCGAAGAGTCGGAGGGCATGCTCAAGCGCAACGAGGTCAAGGCGCTCGTCGCGACCAGCGCTCTCGGCATGGGCTTCGACAAACCAGACCTCGGGTTCGTGCTGCATCTCGGGGCACCGTCATCGCCCGTCGCCTACTACCAGCAGGTGGGTCGTGCGGGGCGCGCGAGCGAGAGCGCCGACGTGCTGCTGCTGCCCGGCGTGGAAGACCGCGACATCTGGCACTACTTCGCGACCGCATCAATGCCGGATCGGGAGCGCGCGGAGCGCGTGATCGCCGCGCTCGGCGACCGCCCGGTGTCGACGCCGGCGCTCGAGGCGATGGTCGACATCCGCCGCACACCGCTCGAACTGCTGCTCAAGGTGCTCGACGTCGACGGTGCGGTCCGCCGAGTGCAGGGCGGCTGGGTCGCCACCGGCGAGCCGTGGATCTACGACGCCGAGCGCTACGAGCGCATCGCGGCCGAGCGCGTCGCCGAGCAGCAGAGCATGCTCGATTACGAGACGACCCGTGGATGCCGCATGGAGTTCTTGCAGCGCTCCCTCGACGACGACACGGCTGTGCCCTGCGGGCGATGCGACAACTGCGCCGGAGCCTGGTTCCCGCGCGACATCGACGAGACCTCGACCGTGAGCGCCGCTGAGTCGCTCGACCGTGTGGGCGTGCCGATCGAGCCTCGGCGCGCCTGGCCGACCGGCGCCGACCGCCTGGGTGCGCCGGTGAAGGGGCGCATCGCCGTGGACGAGCAGGCGACCGAGGGCCGCGCACTCGCACGGCTCACCGATCTCGGCTGGGGCGGCACGCTGCGCGAACTGTTCGGCGCGGGGGCGGCGGATGCCCGGGTGTCGCCTCAGCTTCTGGCCGGTTGCGTCCGGGTGCTCGCCGGTTGGGGGTGGGAGCGCAGGCCGGTCGCCGTCGTCGCGGTGCCGTCCCGCTCGCGGCCGCTGCTCGTCGATTCGCTCGCCCGCGGCATCGCAGAGATCGGCCGGCTGCCCTACCTCGGCGAGCTCGGACTCGTGGGCGGCGGGCCGACCGGGCAGCCCGGCGGCAACAGTGCTTTCCGCGTCGCGGGCCTGTGGGAGAGATTCACGGCCGAGGGCCTCGAGGTCCCGGCGGGCCCGGTGCTGCTGGTCGACGACCAGGCCGACAGCCGCTGGACTCTGACGATCGCAGCCCGCACGCTCAGGCGGGCTGGCGCCACCGACGTGCTGCCGTTCGTGCTCGCCTTCAGAGGGTGAGCCGCAGCATCCGCTCCTGAGCTTTCGCGGCCTGAATGAACTTCGGATTGGCCGTGGAACGGGCGGCGCCGTCATCCGTCCTGGGCGTCGCTTTGTCGGGAGCGACGCGTGAGGTCGCGGCGAGTCGTGCTCGAGACTCCCGACCGACCGGAGAACTCCCGACAAAGTGAACGGCGACCGCGACACGAGGCGACGGTCACCGCGCGACCGGCATTCCCTCAGCGCAGGTCGTACACCTGCTTGTACTTGCCCTCGCTGCGCGGCAGCGCGCCCGGTTCCTCGACCTGCACGTCGACGCTGGTGCCGATGTGCATCTTGATGCGTTGCTGGAGCACGGCCGCGGCAGCTTCGCACTCCTCGGCGCTCAACTGCGGGTGGCGCTCGATGCGCACCGTGAGCGTGTCGAGCCGGGCGACGTGGCGCAGCTCGAGCACGAAATGCGGTGTGAGCGTCTCGATGCCCATCACGAGCTCTTCGATCTGGGTGGGGAACAGGTTCACCCCGCGCAGGATGATCATGTCGTCGTTGCGTCCGGTGATCTTCTCGATCCGTCGCACGGCGGGGTACGTCGTGCCGGGAAGGAGCCGGGTGAGGTCGCGGGTTCGATAGCGGATGACAGGAAACGCCTCCTTCGTCAGCGAGGTGAACACGAGCTCGCCCAGTTCGCCGTCCGATACCGCCTCGCCCGTGTCGCCGTCGATGGTCTCCGGCAGGAAGTGGTCCTCCCAGATGTGCGGGCCGTCTTTCGTCAGCACGCTCTCGCTCGCGACGCCCGGGCCCATGACTTCGCTGAGGCCGTAGATGTCCACGGCGTCGAGGTTCAGGCGCCGCTCGATCTCCCGGCGCATCTCGTTCGTCCAGGGCTCTGCGCCGAGGACGGCGATCTTCAGCGATGTGGCGGCCGGATCCAGGCCCGCCTCTTCCAGGGCGTCTGCGATCGTGAGCAAGTAGCTGGGGGTGCACAGGATCGCGTCGGGCTGGAAGTCGTTGATCAGCTGCGCCTGGCGGGCCGTCTGTCCACCGGAGACGGGGATGACGGTGGCGCCGAGCCGCTCGATGCCGGCGTGCGCGCCGAGCCCGCCGGTGAAGAGGCCGTAGCCGTAGGCGTTGTGCACCTTCATGCCGGCGCGGATGCCGGCCGCATGCAGCGAGCGGGCGACCAGGTCGCCCCAGCGGTCGAGGTCGCCTGCGGTGTAGCCCACGACGGTCGGCCGTCCTGTGGTTCCGGACGAGGCGTGGATGCGGCGCACATCCGCCATGGGCACTGCGAACATGCCGAAGGGGTACGTCTCACGCAGGTCGGCCTTGGTCGTGAACGGCAGCCGGCTCACATCGTCGAGGGTGCGGATGTCGTCAGGATGCACGCCGTGCTCGTCGAACTTGCGGCGGTACAGCGGCACATTCTCGTAGGCGTGGTGCACGGTCCACTGCAGGCGCTGCAGCTGAAGCTCGGCGAGCGTCTCACGGGAGTGCAGCTCGAGCTCGGTTCCGATGTCCAGGCGCTCACCGATCATCGTCGACTCCTTCGTCGGGGGTTCACTCGGACTGCGGACGATTCGTGACGATTGAACGGCCGCGGAACTCTGCGACGGGGTCGCCGGTCTCGTCGGACACCGTGACGTCGTAGAGTCCGGTGCGCCCGCTCACGACGCGGCGAACCGCGGTGGCCGTCAGCGTCTGGCCTGCGCGCGTCGACTTCAGGAACGTGATGTCGGCGCCGGCCGCGACCGTCACCCGTTCGTCTTCGTTGCAGGCGATCGCGAACGCCGTGTCGGCGAGGGCGAACACGAGCCCGCCGTGCGTGATCGCGAACCCGTTCAACATGTCCTCCCGCACGGTCATCGACACGATCGCGCGCCCCGGTTCGTCGACTTCGACGACCATGCCGAGCATGGCCGAGGCGCTGTCACGCTGCATCATCGGCCTCACGACTTGCTCACCAGCGTCAGCACGTCGTACGTCGCGACGGTCTCGTCCTTCTGGTTGCGGATGACGGCATCCCATCGCACTTCGCCGTACTCGTCGGTCTCGCGAGGCGTGATCTGCTTGGCCGTGAGCTCGACGCGGATATCGTCGCCGGGGGAGACGGGAGTGAGGAATCGCAGATGCTCGAGTCCGTAGTTCGCGAGCACAGGTCCGGGCGCAGGGTCGACGAACAGGCCCGCTGCCCACGAGACGAGCAGATAGCCGTGCGCCACCCGCCCGGGGAAGAACGGGTTCGCCGCCGCGGCCTCCTCGTCCATGTGTGCATAGAACGTGTCGCCCGTGAAGTGCGCGAACGTCTCGATGTCGTCCAGCGTCACCTCGCGGGAGCCGGAGGCGATCTGATCGCCCACACGCAACTCGGCGAGGGACTTGCGGAACGGATGCCGGTCGCCGCTGCTCGTCGCAGCGCCGGCGTGCCAGACACCGGTGAGCGCTGTCAGCATCTCGGGTGAACCTTGCACGGCGGTGCGCTGCATGTGATGGTGCACGGCACGGATGCCGCCCAGCTCCTCGCCGCCGCCGGCGCGGCCGGGCCCGCCGTGCACGAGGTTCGGCAACGGCGAACCGTGGCCGGTCGAGGAGCGGGCGTCATCGCGGTCGAGCAGCAGCATTCGTCCGTTGAACGGCGCGATGCGCCCGGCGAGTTCGACCGCCTGTGCCGGGTCGTGCGTCGCGATGCTCGTGACGAGAGATCCGCCGCCGCGCGCGACCAGTGCCGCCGCCTCGGCCGTGGTGTCGTAGGTGAGCAGGGAGGACACGGGGCCGAAGGCCTCGACGGAGTGCACGGCATCCGTCTGCGGGTCGGCGAACCGCAGCAGCACGGGAGACACGAAGGCGCCGTTGGACGCGGGTCCGGTACTGCCATCCACGAGGCGCACCTCGGGGGTGTCCGTCGAGCCGACGACGATCTCGCCTCCGGCCTCCTGCAGCTCCCTGATCCGACGGAGCACCTCGTCGCGCTGGGCCAGAGACGCGAGCGGACCCATCGTCACGCCCTCGGCCCGTGGATCGCCCAGTACGGTCTTCTCGGCGATCCGAGCCCGTACGGCGGCGATCACGGCATCCGCCGACGCCGTGGGTACGATCGCACGTCGGATCGCCGTGCACTTCTGCCCGGCCTTGGTGGTCATCTCCGTGACGAGCTGACGCACGTAGGCATCGAACTCCGGTGTGCCTTCGGCCGCGTCCGTGCCCAGCACCGAGGCGTTGATCGAGTCGGTCTCGGCGGTGAAACGGACGCCGCCCGTCTGCACCGCGGGATGGGCCTTCAGCGACTCGGCGGTCGAGGCGCTGCCCGTGAAGCCCACCAGGTCTCCGAGGCGCAGGTTCTCGAAGAGCCCGGGCACGCTGCCGCTCACGAGCTGCAGCGAACCATCGGGAAGCAGCCCCGACTCGATCAGGATGCGCACCATCGCCTCGGCGAGGTAGCCCGTGGGCGTGGCGGGCTTCACCAACGTGGGCATGCCGGCGAGGAACGCGGGAGCGAACTTCTCGAGAGACCCCCACACGGGGAAGTTGAAGGCGTTGATCTGCACCGCGACGCCGGGGAGGGTCGTGTAGATGTGGCGGCCGAGGAAGGATCCGTCCTTCGACAGCGGCTCGACAGGACCGTCGATGTGCACCGTGCCGTTCGGCAGCTCGCGCCGCCCCTTGCCCGAGTACGAGAACAGCACGCCGATGCCGCCGTCGATGTCGACCCAGGAGTCGGTCTTCGTGGCGCCGGTGCGCGCGGAGAGCGCGTACAACTCGTCCTTGCGCTCGGTCAGCGCGAGCGCGAACTGCTTGAGCAGCACCGCGCGCTGGTGAAACGTCAGAGCCGCGAGCGCTGCGTGCCCGGTGGCCCTCGCGTAGTCGAGGGCGCCGGCGAGATCGAGCCCCTCGGTGGAGACACGGGTGATCACCTCGCCTGTCGAGGAATCCCGCACGTCGGTTGCGCGGTCGGGGGACGACGGCGTCCACCACTCGCCCCGGATGTAGCTCGGCAGGTAGTCGGTCATCTCTCCTCGTTCCATTCGTAGAATCCCTGACCGCTCTTGCGGCCCAGCTTGCCCTCGGCGACCATCCGGCGCAGCAGCTCAGGCGGGGCGAAGCGCTCGCCGAAGGCGCGCTCGAGCTCCTCGGCGATCCCGAGCCGCACGTCGAGACCGACGATGTCGGTCGTGCGCAGCGGACCGGTCGGATGCCTGTAGCCGAGCGTCATCGCAGCGTCGATGTCCGCGGCGGAGGCGACGCCGTCCTCCAGCATCCTGATCGCCTCGAGGCCGAGCATGACGCCGAGGCGCGATGAGGCGAAGCCGGGAGAGTCGCGGACGACGATGGGCGTCTTGCCGAGGGCGCTGACCCAGACACGGGCGCTGTCGATCACGTCTGGCGATGTCGCCGAGCCCTGGACGATCTCGACCAGTGCCGACGCGGGCACCGGGTTGAAGAAGTGCAGCCCGAGGAATCGCTCGGGGCGCAGGCGCCGCGAGGCGAGGTCGTCGATCGAGATCGAGGAGGTGTTGCTCGCCAGAATCGCGTACGCGGGCATGGCGGCTTCGGCGCGAGAGAGAGCGGTCTCCTTGAGCGTGCGTTCCTCGGGCACCGCCTCGATCACGAGATCGCACTCACCGAAAGCGGTGGCGTCGGTGCCCGTGTCGAGGCGGGAGCGGAGCTCGGTCTCGTTGAGACCTCCGTCGCGCTCGACGGACCGGCGGATGCTGTCGCCGACGCGGTGGGCCGCGGCAGCCGCGCTCTCGTCATCGCGTTCGACGACGCTCACGCGGGACCCGGCCAGCAGGAAGGCGTGCGCGATGCCCGCACCCATGCGCCCGCCGCCGAGCACCCCGACCTGCGCGGGAGCCATCGGCTCGCGGCGTTTCGTCTCGCTCAACGACCCGTGGATTTCCTCAGTTCCGGTCGTTGAGCGAGGAGCGGAGCGACGAGACGAAACGCTCGTCTCCTGCGTCGAGGTCGGCTCGCTCTCACTTCGCCCGGTCATCGATTCGCCTTTCGTTCGAGGAAGGCGGTCATCCGGCGATGTTTCTCCGGCGACTCGAACAGCTCGGCCTGCAGCTCGAACTCGATGGCCGGATGCTGTGCGCGAGGGGTGCGCAGGGCGCGCTTGGTGTGCTGCGTGGCGAGCGGGTCGTTCGCGGCGATCCGGTCCGCGATCGCATGAGCCGCGCTCATCAGATCCTCCGCCGGATGCACGGCCGACACGAGTCCCCATTGCACGGCCTCTTCGGCATCCAGCATCCGCCCGGTCAGGAGCATCTCGCTCGCTCGTGCCGCTCCGACGATCTCGGGCAGCCGCCAGGCAGCCCCGGCGGCGGCCATGATGCCGAGGCCCGTCTCGGGGTTGCCGATCTGCAGAGCCGGTGTGGCGATGCGGATGTCGGCGGCATAGGCGAGCTCGCCGCCGCCGCCGAGAGCGTAGCCGTCGATCGCAGCGACGACCGGCATCGGGAGCTCGCTGACCCGGATGAACGCCGTGGCGTTGATGCCCCGCCGTGCATCCTCCGCCGTACGGTCTCGCAGCTGCGCGATGTCGGCTCCCGCGGCGAACACGCCGCCCGATCCCGTGAGGATCAGGGTGCGAGGGTGGGATTCGAGAGAGGAGCACAGGGCGTGCAGCGCGTCGATGGTGTCCTGATCGATCGCGTTGCGCTTCTCAGGGCGGTCGAGCGTCGCGACGACGCGGTCGGTATGCTCCTCGATGCGCAGGGTCATCACACGCGCTCCACGATCATCGCGGTGCCCTGGCCCACGCCCACGCACATCGTGGCGAGACCGTAGCGGACGCCCTCTCGTTCCATCCGCCCGAGCAGGGTGACGACCAGTCGCGACCCGCTCGACCCCAGCGGGTGGCCGAGTGCGATCGCCCCGCCGTCGGCGTTCACGATCGCGGGATCGAGGCCGAGTCGGCGGATGCATGCGAGGGACTGCGATGCGAAGGCTTCGTTCAGCTCCACCGCGCCGAGATCGGCGACCGTGAGTCCGGCCTTCTGCAGGGCCTTCTCCGTGGCGGGTACGGGGCCCAGTCCCATGATCTCCGGCGCGAGTGCGGCCGTCGCCGATGCGACGATCCGCGCACGCGGGCGCAGCCCGTGTCGCTCCACGGCATCCGGGCTCGCGACCGCGATCGCCGACGCCCCGTCGTTCAGCGAGCTCGAGTTGCCCGCCGTGACCACGGCGCCGCCGCCGACCACTGGCCGCAGCCCCTCCAGAGCCTTGAGAGACGTGTCGCGGCGCGGCCCTTCGTCGACCTCGACGGAGCCGCGGGGGGTCTCGACGGCGACGATCTCGGCGGCGAATCGCCCGGCGTCGATCGCCGTGACAGCGCGCCGGTGGCTCGCCAGCGCGAAGGCGTCGGCATCCGCTCTGCTGATCCCGTCGACGCGCGCCACCTCTTCTGCGGTCTCCGGCATCGAGAATGTGGCCTTCTCGCGCGCCGCCAGTCGGGGGTTCGTGAACCTCCAGCCGATGGAGGTGTCGAAGGCGTCTCCGGGTTTCGCCCAGGCGCGCGCGGGCTTGGCCTGCACCCAGGGCGCCCTCGTCATCGACTCGACGCCTCCCGCGATGATCGCGTCGGCGTCGCCCGCGCGGATCGCCTGAGCCGCGATCGTGATCGCGGACATGCCCGACGCGCACAGCCGGTTGACCGTCATCCCGGGGACCGTGTCGGGCAGACCCGCCAGAAGCACGGCCATGCGGGCGACGTTGCGGTTGTCCTCGCCGGCCTGATTCGCCGCTCCGAGGATGACCTCGTCGAGCGCGTCGACCGGCAGCCCCGCCCGTGCCATGGCTTCTCCGACGACGAGCGCCGCGAGATCGTCGGGGCGGACGCCCGCGAGTGCTCCGCCGTACCGGCCGATCGGCGTGCGCACACCGCCGACGAGATAGGCCTCGGACATCGTCATCCTCTCGATCGTCGACGCTGGCGTATTTCCAGACCGATCGTTCAGGAATACGATCTCAGATCGTCTCGGGAATGGCAACTCCTCGGCGGTGCCAGACTGGACGACATGTCACAGACCGAACTCGGGGCGCCGACGCCCAAGCGGGGACGCCCCGGATACGACCGTGAGCAGGTGCTCGCGGTCGCGGTCAAGGTCTTCAACGAGCACGGCTACGACGCGACCAGCGTGGCGGATCTTACTGCGGCGCTCGGGCTCACCAAGTCGGCCCTGTACCATCACTTCGACTCCAAAGCCGCGATCCTCGAACTCGCTCTGAACGACGCTCTCGACGGTCTCGAGCAGGTGGTCGACGACGCCGAGGCGCGGCATCCGCTCGCCTCCGATCGGCTGCGCGCGATCGTGCGCGGGGCCGTGCACGTTCTCATCGCGAAGCTGCCCTCGGTCACGCTGCTGCTGCGCGTACGCGGCAACAGCGAGGTCGAGACCACCGCGCTGCGGCGTCGCCGCGACTTCGACCAGCGGGTGACCGCGATCCTCGCCGAGGCGCAGAGCGAGGGGCTGATCCGCGACGACGTCGATGCGGCCGTCGCGACGAGGCTGATCTTCGGCATGATCAACTCGGTCGTCGAGTGGTACCGCCCTGGTGGACCGGTCGACCCGGACGAACTCGGCGAGGACATCCTGCGCGTGACCCTCGACGGGCTGCAATCGCGCTGATCGCGGCTCTCTGGGAGGGTCCCGGTGATCGCCATGGGCGTCGGGCGGCGCTTGCTGTCGGATCGGGAGCGTTTCCGGCGCGGGGTGCCACCTCGGTGGGGGAGGGCTGCGGATGCTGCTGCGGGTTCAGTCCTCCGCAGGTGCGACCCGCGGCGGCCAGACGGCCGCGCCCAGTTCGCGCGAGATGTTGCGCGCGGTCTCGCGCAGCGCACCGAGGACGTCGTCGGATGCCGGCGCCTGAGACGTCGGCAGCACGACAGCAAGAGCGGCCACGATGTCGCCGCGAGCGTCCGCGACGGGGGCGGCGACCGACGATTCGCCCAGGACGGCTTCGTCGGTCTCGCTCGCGCTGCCGCGCTCGGTGATGGCGGGGAACTCGAGCGTGAGGCGGGCGACGTCGGTGATCGTGTCGCCGGTGAGGCTGCGCAGAGGGCGTTCGAAGACGGTCTGCTGGAAACCGACGTCGTAGGCGAGCAGCACCTTTCCCATCGCCGAGGCGTGCGCGGGGATGGCGACCCCGGTCTCGAGCATCTGCTGGCTGTCGTCGGGGCGGAGACTGTGATGGATCACGAGCACGTCGGCGAAGTGCGGCGCACCCAGGCGCACCGACAGGCCGGTGCGCCTGGCGAGATCCTGCGTCCAGCGCATCGCCCGCGCCCGCACGTCGAGCGTGTCGAGGTACACGTTGCTCAGTCGCAGCAGGGTAGGGCCGAGCATGTACCGCTGCCCCCCGCGCTCCTTCGCGACGAGTCCATGCTCGCGCAGGGACTTCACGATGCCGTGCACCGTCGACGGCGGAAGATCCAGCGCCAGAGCCAGATCGGTGATGCCCAGATGACGGGCTCCTTGCAGCAGTTCGAGCACCTTCGCGGCACGGTCGATGGCCTGGATCATGCGCGGTCCCTCCTGCCCGGATCGTCGTCGAGCCGGGCTCCTCGATCGGGGGTTGACAACCCGATCGAGTCCGAGCATATTCGACATTGACGAAAAGCTTTCGAATTCTCACCGAATTCGACGTGGCCGAGATCAAGGGAGATCGAACGATGAAAAAACTCATCAACAACCCGGCAGACGTGCTCATCGAATCGCTCAGAGGAGTCGCTGCGGCGCACCCCGAGCTGTCGGTCGATCTGGAGACCAGCGTCATCACTCGAGCCGAACCGAAAGCCCAGGGCAAGGTCGCCGTCGTCTCGGGCGGAGGATCGGGACACGAGCCGCTGCACGGCGGATACGTCGGCCTCGGGATGCTCGACGCGGCCGTCGCCGGTGAGGTGTTCACCTCGCCGACGCCTGATCGCGTGCAGGCGGCGACGAAGGCCGTGGATCGCGGGGCCGGCGTGCTGCACATCGTGAAGAACTACACGGGAGACGTGCTTAATTTCGAGATGGCGGCCGAACTCGCCGAGATGGAGGGCATCGAGGTGGGCACGGTCGTCGTGGACGACGACGTCGCCGTGCAAGACTCGCTCTACACCGCCGGCCGTCGCGGCGTGGGCCTCACTGTGCTGCTCGAGAAGATCGTCGGCGCCGCCGCGGAGGAGGGGCAGGATCTCGCCTCAGTCACCGCCCTCGCTCAGCGAGTGAATGGGCAGGGCAGATCGATGGGCATGGCGTTGACGAGCTGCACGGTCCCCGCGGCGGGGAAGCCCACCTTCGACCTCCCTGAGGACCAGATGGAGATCGGCATCGGCATCCACGGCGAGCCCGGTCGCCATCGCGAACCGCTCGCCCCGGCGTCCGAGATCGCTCGTCAACTCGTCGAGCCGATCCTCGCCGACCTCGATTTCGCAGGCCCCGCGATCGTGATGGTGAACGGCATGGGCGCGACCCCGCAGATCGAGTTGTACCTGATGTACGCCGAGGTCGCCGCCTTGCTGGAAGCGGCGGGCGTGCAGATCGTGCGCAACCTGGTCGGCAACTACATCACCTCTCTCGACATGGCCGGATGCTCGGTCACGGTCCTGAAGGCGGACGACGAGATCCTGCGCCTGTGGGACGCACCGGTCGTCACCCCGGGCCTGCGGTGGGGCGCCTGATGGGAGCGGTGGAGACGACCACTCTGCAGGACTGGATCTCGCGATTCGGCGCTGCGATCGCAGAGAAGCGCGAGTGGCTCACCGAACTCGATTCGGCCATCGGCGACGCTGACCACGGAGCGAACATGGCGCGCGGCATGACAGCGGTGAGCGAGAAGCTCGGCGCGGGGGCGCCAACGGGCATCGACGATCTGCTGAAGACCGTGGGAATGACGTTGGTCAGCTCGGTCGGTGGCGCGAGCGGACCGCTGTACGGGACCTTCTTCCTGCGCATGGGCATGAGCGCGGGTGCCGTGACCTCCCTTGACGGACCTGCGCTCGCCGCGGCGCTGCGAGCGGGGCTCGAGGGGATCGTCGCCCGGGGCAAGCCCGAAGCGAGGGACAAGACCATGTTCGATGCGATGGCACCCGCGGTCGACGCGCTCGACGAGACGTTGGCCTCGGGCGCCTCGGTGGTCGAGGGCGCTCGGGCTGCGGCCGACGCAGCCGCAGCCGGCCGAGACGCGACCCTGCCGCTCGTCGCGCGCAAGGGGCGGGCGAGCTATCTGGGTGAGCGCAGCGCGGGTCACCTCGACCCCGGCGCGGCGTCGACGGCGATCCTGTTCGCGACGCTGGCCGACGCGATCGCGGGCGCATCCTGATGATCGGCATCGTCGCCGTCTCTCACAGCGCTCGGCTCGGGGAGGCGGCGCTCGAACTCGCCCTGCAGATGGTGCCGGGCGGAGGAGTGCAGGTGCGCGTGGCGGCGGGGGCGGGAACGGATGCCGACGGTGCGCCGATTCTGGGCACGGATGCGGCAGCGGTCGCCGCGGCGATCGACGAACTGGCGGCGGACTGCGACGGCGTGCTCGTGCTGATGGATCTGGGTTCCGCCGTGATGAGCGCCGAGATGGCGCTCGAGTTCCGGATGAGCGACGTCCCGGTGCGGCTCGTGCCGGCGCCGTTCGTCGAAGGGCTTCTCGCCGCGGTCGTGTCTGCGGCGGCAGGGGGAACTCTCGACGCCGTCGCCGAGGAGGCCACGGCCGCGCTCGCCGCGAAGACCGGGCAGCTCGGAGAGCCGGAGCCGGGCGCACCTACCTGGTCGTTGAGGGAGGAGCGCAGCGACGTCCCCTCCCGGTCGTTGAGCGAGGAGCGCAGCGACGAGACGAAACGCGGTGACACGACGTCGAACTCGTCTTCACCGCGTTTCGTCTCGCTGCGCTCGCTCAACGACCCGCAAGGGGCAGGGCGCACGTTCCGCACAGTGACGGTGCGCAATCCGCTCGGCATCCACGCTCGGCCCGCAGCCCTGATCGCGGAGGCATCCGCCGGTGCGGACGTCCGCTTGCGCAAGCTGCCGGACGGGCCGGAGGCCTCGGCCGCGAGCCTTTCCCGCTTGCTGGTCCTGGGCGCGCGGCAGGGCGACGACATCGAACTCTCCGCATCCGGCGACGATGCCGAGCAGGTGGTGACACGCCTGGCGGCGCTGTTCCACGACGGATTCGGCGAGGGCACCGCTCCGGTGGCGCCGAGGCGTCAGGCGGAGCCCGCCGATGAGCGCGTGCCCGTCGCGGCCGGCGCCGTGCTGCGCGGCCGCGGTGTGAGCGCGGGCGCAGCCGCGGCATCCGTGGTGCATCTGGCCCTGCCGCTGCCGGAGCCGCCCTCCGACATCGTGATCGCGCCGGCCGACCGCGAGTCCGAGGTCTCAGCCATCGAATGGGCGGCCGTGGCCGTCGCCGACGAACTGCGCTCGCGCACCGCCGGTGCGTCGGGGGAAGCCCGCGACATCCTCGACGCCTCCCGCCTGCTGGCCTCCGACCCGGAGCTCGTCTCCGAGGCATCGGCTCTCGTGCGCACGAACGGGCGCAGCGCGGCACGCGCTGTGTGGGAGACCGCCGCCGTGCACGAGAAGAATCTGGCGGCGCTCGGGGGACGCATGGCCGAGCGCGCGGCCGACATCCGCGACGTGCGCGACAGGATCATCGCCGAGATCCTCGAGGTCGAGATGCCTGGCGTGCCCGATCGCGACGAGCCCTTCGTGCTCGTCGCGTCCGATCTCGCCCCGGCAGACACCGCCGCCCTCGAAGGCGGATGCTGCGTGGCTCTCGTCACCGAGCAGGGCGGACCCACCTCGCACACGGCGATCATCGCGCGGTCCCTCGGGCTCCCCGCCGTGGTCGGAGTGATCGGCGCGACCGGCATCGCGGTCGGCGCGACCGTGCTGGTCGACGGAGACCGCGGGACGGTCGAGGTCGACCCTTCCCCGTCGAAGATCCATGCGGCGAAGGCTGCAGGCATCGTGGTGCCGTTCGACGGCACAGGGAGCCTGGCCGACGGCACCGAGCTGCCCCTGTTCGCGAACGTCGGCGGTGCCGCGGATGCGGTCGCCGCTGCAGTCGCCGGTGCCGAGGGCGTAGGCCTGTTCCGCACCGAATTCTGCTTCCTCGACCGAGCCGAGGCTCCGACCGTCGACGAACAGGTCGCCGCCTACCGCGGAGTGCTCGCGGCATTCCCCGACCGTCGCGTCGTCGTGCGCACACTCGACGCCGGTAGCGACAAGCCGCTGCCCTTCGCGAACTCCGAGCACGAGGACAACCCGGCCCTCGGGGTGCGCGGGCTGCGCGTCGCACGGAGATCGCCGGCACTGCTCGACGATCAGCTGCGGGCGCTCGCGCTCGCCGCGGAGCAGGAGGATGCTCTGGTCGACGTGATGGCGCCGATGGTCGCGACCGTCGACGAGGCCCGCGACTTCGCGAGCAGGGCCCGCGCGGCAGGGTTGTCGCGCGTCGGGATCATGATCGAGACGCCGGCCGCGGCGCTGCTCGCCGCGGAGCTGTTCGAGATCGTCGACTTCGTGAGCCTGGGAACCAACGACCTCGCTCAGTACACGCTCGCGGCCGACCGGCTGCTGAGCGAGCTGGGCGACCTCAACGACCCGTGGCAACCGGCCGTGCTGCGCTTGATCGGTGCCGTGGGCGAGGCGGGCCGACAGGTCGGCCGATCGGTCGGCGTGTGCGGCGAAGCGGGCGGCGATCCGGCGCTGGCGCCCGTTCTCGTGGGGCTCGGCGTCACGAGTCTGTCCATGACGCCACGGGCGCTCGGGCGGGTCGCAGCTGCCTTGGCGCAGAACACCTCGGATCAGTGCCGTGAGGCTGCCGCGGCGGTGCTCCTCGCGGCGACCGCCGACGAGGCGCGGGCCGCGGCATCCGCTGTTCTCGGCCGCTGAAGGCGGCGGATCCACCGGCATCCGGAAGACGAGGCTCGCCTCCTGCCGGCGCAGATCCTTCGCACTCGGACATCTGCGGCGCGCTCCTCGACAAGTGCGGATGAAGGGGGCATCCGACAATGAGATGAGGTCGACGACCCGGCCTGCGCCCCGCTCGAAGGAGAGTCCTGATGTCCGATTCCGCCGCATCCGCAGCCGCCGTGCTGCTCGACCGCATCCAGGCGCCCGAGGGTTCGGGGCGGGAGATCCCGGATGCCGCGACTCGCGAGATCATCGGCCGTGCGCCCGTCGATTCGGTCGCCGAGCTCGACGAGGCGATCGCCCGTGCCAAGGCGGCTCAGCCTGCATGGGAGGGCTCGGGTCACGAGAAGCGCATCGAGCTGCTGCTCGCGGCTGCTGACGCGATCGATGCGAACGCCGAGGCCCTTGCGTACATCCTCTCGCGCGAGCAGGGCAAGCCGCTGAACGGTCCGAACGCCCGTTTCGAACTCGGCGCCTGCTCGGCCTGGCTGCGCACGAATGCGGCGATCGCGCTCGAGTCGCAGGTGCTCGTCGACGACGAGAACCTGCACGCCGAGCTCGTCTACAAGGCGGCCGGCGTCGTGGGCGCGATCGGACCGTGGAATTGGCCCCTCATGATCACGATCTGGCAGATCGGCCCATCGCTGCGCATGGGCAACACGGTCGTCGCCAAGCCGAGCGAGTACACGCCGCTCAGCGTGCTCGCGATGCTCTCGGTCATGAACGAGGTGCTGCCGCCCGATGTCCTCATCGGCATCTCGGGCGACCGTGAAGTCGGCGCCCGCCTGGCCTCGCACCCCGACGTCGACAAGATCATGTTCACCGGCTCGACGGCGACCGGTCGCCGCATCATCGAGAGCTCGGCGGGCAACCTCGCCCGCCTCACCCTGGAACTGGGCGGCAACGACGCGGGCATCGTGCTGCCGGGGACGGATGCCGCCGCGATCGCACAGGATCTGTTCTGGGGCGCGTTCATCAACACCGGCCAGACGTGCGCCGCGATGAAGCGGCTCTACGTGCACGACTCGGTGTACGACGACGTCGTGAACGCGCTCGGCGAGATCGCGGCATCCGTTCCGATGGGCAACGGACTCGACGAGGACAACGTCCTCGGGCCGCTGCAGAACAAGGCGCAGTTCGACATCGTGATCCGCCTGGTCGAGGACGCCAAGGCGCGGGGAGCCCGCGTCGTCACCGGGGGCGAGAGCGCTCCCGAACTGGGCGAGCTGTTCTACCGCCCGACGATCGTCGCCGACATCTCCAACGACGCGGATCTCGTGCAGGAGGAGCAGTTCGGTCCTGCCCTGCCCGTGATCCGGTACTCCGATGTGGACGAGGCGTTTGAGTGGGCGAACGGCGTCGACGTCGGTCTCGGGGCCTCGGTCTGGTCGAGCGACCCCGACGCTGCACGGGAGGCCGCGACCCGCATGCAGTCGGGAACCGTCTGGATCAACTCGCACGGCGGACTGCACCCGATGGTGCCGTTCGGTGGTGTGAAGAGCTCGGGCTACGGTCTCGAGTTCGGCGTCGAGGGCCTCAAGTCCGTGTCTGTCACGCAGGTCGTGTCCGGCCCTGGCCGGAAGGGCTGAGCCGTGCGCTCTGCGATCGTCGTAGGAGCGGGCACTTCGGGCGCGATCGTCGCGCGGCGTCTGGTGGATGCCGGTGTGGTCGTCACCCTGATCGAAGCGGGAGGCTATGACACGAACCCGGCGATCCACGACCCCTCGCGTGCGGGGGAGCTGTGGCACTCCGCGGAGGACTGGGATTTCTTCACCGTTCCCCAGGAACATTCTGCGGGGCGCCGCCTGCATCTGCCGCGCGGAAAGGTCACCGGCGGATCGCACGCGCTGAACGCCATGATCTGGGTGCGGGGTGCAGCATCCGACTACGACGGCTGGGAGCGCGACGGCGCCACAGGCTGGGGCTGGTCCGAGGTCGAGCCGGTCTTCGACGCGATCGAGAACGACCTGCTTCCGGTCACGGACGATTACCCGCTGTCACCGGTCCAGGCGTCGATCATCGATGCTGCCGTGCAGGAGGGACTGCTGCGCAACGCGAACTACAACGGCGGCACCCTCGACGGCGTCTCACAGGAGCAGGTCACGATGCGCGACGGCCGCAGGGTGAACACCTGGATGGCCTATGCGCAGCCGGTGGCCGACAGGCTCACGATCGTCACGGGCCGCGAGGTGCACTCCGTGATCGTGGAGGAAGGACGAGCGCGGGGAGTCCGGTTCGAGGACGGCGACGAGCTGCGGGCCGACGAGGTCATCCTCTCGGCGGGTGCTCTCGGCTCCCCGGTGATCCTGCTGCGCTCGGGGATCGGCCCGGCGGACGAGCTGACGGCGCTGGGGATCGCTGTGGTGCAGGATTCGCCCCAGGTCGGCAAGAACCTGCACGACCACCTGCTCTCACCGGTGATCTTCACGACGCAGCGCCCGGTGGGTCCGCCGCAACCGGGGGTGTCGGTCACGCAGACGCACCTGTTCTGGCGCAGTCGTGCCGGACTCACCGAGCCCGACACGCAGCCGCTGCACTTCTCGGTGCCGATGTGGGGTGAGCTCGAACCGCGTGGGGACGACGGTTTCACGCTCATGGCCGGTCTCGTCACGCCGCACAGCCGGGGGTCGCTGACCCTGTCGGGGCCCGGCGTGGCGGACCTGCCGCTGATCGACCTGGCCGCGCTCGCCGACCACCGGGATCTCGCTGCGCTCGCCGCATCCGTGCGCCAATGCCGCCGCATCGGCGCACGACCGGCGCTGGCGGAGGAATGGGGCGCGAGCGAGGTGTACCCCGGCCCCGAGGTGGCCGACTCCGACGTGGAGGACTGGGTTCGCCGCACCGCGATCACCTACCACCACCAGGTCGGCACCTGCCGGATGGGAACCGACCCCGGGGCGGTCGTCGATCCGCAGCTCCGCGTGCGCGGCATCGAGGGGCTTCGTGTGATTGACGCCTCGGTGATGCCGACCGTGCCGACCGGCAACACCAACGCCCCGGCCGCGATGATCGCCGAGCGCGGCGCGAGGTTCCTGCTGGGGGAGTGACCTCACCCCGCGTCTCTCACCCCGCGTCTCTCCCGATACCCCCACTTACTGCCGAGACCCCCACATATTCGCGTCAACAGGTGGGGGTCTCGGCAACAAGTGGGGGGTTCGATGTGCCGCGCGGAGAGGGCCGCGCGAGGATGTGGGCACGGTGGCAGGGTCTACGGAGGGCGGATGCCGAAGGCGCGAAGTCGCGCGCTGAGGATGTCAGGAGTTCGGATGTGCGAAGACTCCCAGCGGCCGAAGCCCCACCCGGTGACGCCGCGCACGGCATCCTCCCGTCGCTTCTCCGCCATCACGATATCCTCGATCGCGGCGCCGCCGGTCATGGTCGGATTGGAGTACTTGCCCCTGCCGTCGAACTCTCCGAAGCATCGTGATCGCTCGAATGCGAAGTCCAGCCAATAGGACTCGCCGTCCGGGCCGATGATGTGCTCCTGCAGCCCCACAGACCGGAAACCGAGTCGGTGCAGCTGCAGGCGGCTCACGCTCTCGCCGGGGAGCTGCGCCCTGCCGTCCGCGAACGAGATCACCTCCCTCGCCTGGCGGATGCCACGAGTGGAGACGGCGTGAGCGCGCCCGGAGAGCACATCGCGCCAGGTTCCGGCGAGCGCGGCATCCTGGTGATGCCCGTCGATGACGGCGACGCGACGGAGGGCCGCATCGGCCGCGGCGACCGCCGCCTCTCGGTGCATCGTCGCGGTGATGTCGAGAACCGTGCGGTCGAGCGATGTGCAACGGATGCCGTCGATGGCCGTGATGTCCTCGGCGGGCACAGTGACGTCGTGCCAGTGGATGCCCATGCGATTGCGCGTGTGACGTCGTCCGTCGATGGCCGCGTGGACCTGTCGCGGCACCGTGCGGTACAACGGGAGACCATGCAGCACAGCCGCGGAAACCCCGATGAGCAACGGGCCCGGCGGTGCGGAGTTCATCTCCACGGCGACGACCTCGAGAAGGTGTCGTCCCTCGCTCCACAGGTCGTTCCAATCGTGTACGTGCACGTAGCGGCCTCGACGCACTCGGCGCAGCTCACCGGAGTCCACGCGCGCACTCAACTCACGATCCGTCAGACCGGTCGCGCGCAGCTCATCGCGAGAGAGGAGCAGACCGCGTGCGGCGGGGACGGTGAGCGTGCGCATCAGCACATCATTCGGCATCCGACCGGTCGCCGGTGTCCGTCAGCCGCATCCTGTGGATGCTTTCCGCTACCGACTCATCTGTGCAGGAGCAGTGCGCTCGCCCGTTGCATCGCCGACACCCCCACTTGTTGCCGATACCCCCACGTACTTGCGTGAATAGGTGGGGGTCTCGGCAACAGGTGGGGGTCTCGACAGAGACGGAGGGGGAGGGGGAGGGGGAGGGGCGGGAACCTCAACCCGAGTACACCTCGCGTCCGGCGAACCACGTCGACAGCACACGCGCGTCGATGATGCGGTCGGCGGGGCCCGCGACGGCATCCCGGTCCAGCACGACGAAGTCGGCGGACTTGCCCACCGTGATCGATGCGGTCTCGGTGTCCAGGCCCATGGCCCGAGCGGCGTTGATCGTGAACACCGCGAGCGCCTCCTCCGCGGTGATCGCCTGCTCGAGCCACAGGGTCCCCGGCGCGCGCCCGAGAGGGTCGGCGCGGGTCACGAGTCCCTGCATCCCCTCGAGCGGGTTCGGGGACTCGCTCACCGGCCAGTCGGATCCGCCGGCGACGAGCCCACCCGCGTCGATGATCGAGCGGTTGGGCTGCGAGTGCTCTGCTCGGTCGCCGAGCACGGCGGCGAGAGCATCAGGGATGACGCCCGGGTACCAGATGAACGGCGAGATGTCGGCGCTCACACGGAGGTCGGCCAGGCGACGGATGTCTTCGTCGGCGAGGAACTGTCCGTGCGCGATCTGGAAGGGAGCGTCCGCGAAGCCCTCAGAGCGGAGGCGCTCGATCACATCGAGCAGCAGCCGCGCCGATCCGTCGCCCGTGGCGTGCACCTTGGCGCCGAGACCGCGCTCGGCCACCCGCCTGAGCCAGTCGTAGAGCTCGTCGAAGGACATCGTCGTGGTGCCGTGGAAGTGCGCGCCGTGCGCATCGTCCGGAAGATACGCGTCGATGAACAGCGCGGTCCGAGCCGGGGGCACGCCGTCGAGGAAGATCTTCACGAAATCCGGACGGTGATGCGTGGTTCGGAACTCCTCGCCGCGGTCGATCAGCGCGTCGCCGATCGTGTCGAATCCGAAGATCTCGTCGTTGATCGTGAGGCTCGAGACCACCCAGGCGTTCAGCTCGCCGGCCTCATCGAGCGTCTTCAGGGCGCCGAGGATCTCGAGCGATGCCGCAGCATCCTGGAACGCCGTGACGCCGAAGCCGTTCAGCAGCTCCACGCCGCGCCGCGACGCCTGCCGATGCTGCTCGGTGGACAAACCGCCGGCGCGGGCGTGCGCCTGCGCGACCAGGACTCCGGCGGCCTCGAGGAGCACGCCGGTCGGCTCGCCGTCGACGGCGTCGAGCAGAGTCACGCCATCGGCCGGGATCGTCTCCTTCGCGATGCCCGCGAGTCGCAGCGCCTCGCTGTTCGCCCAGCGGTTGTGATGGCTGTCGTCCGAGAGCATGACCGGGCGTCCGCCGGCCGCCTCGTCCAGCCGCCGTCGCACCGCTGAGCTGTTCAGCTCGTCCATGAGCGTGCTGGCCCAGGACCCGCCGGTGACCCAGGCGCCCTCGGGGAGCGTCGCTGCGCGATCCCGCACGAGATCCAAGATCTCGTCCAGACCGAGAGACGTTCCGAAGGAGAGCTCGAACAGATCGGTCACCCCGGCGACCGCGTGGTGGTTGTGCACATCGACGAATCCGGGATACACGGCGGCACCGTCGAGATCGCGCACCTCGGTGCGCCGCCCGCGGAACGCCTCGATCTCCGACGCCGTGCCGACGGCGAGAATCCGGCCATCGCCGACCGCGATCGCCTCGGCGAGAGGGTTCTCGAGGTCGACCGTGCGGACGGTCGCGCCTGTGAGGATGAGGTCGGCGATGGTCGTCATGTTCAGCGCTCCAGGGCGCGTGCCGGATCGTACTCGACGGGGTGGACGGTGTTCGACAGCAGGCGTCCGTGGGCGCCGAAGGTGAAGTGCGTCGGGGCGGTGCCCGACTCGTCCCAGCCGAACAGCACGCCGTGCGAGCGGATCGCCTTCTGATCGCGGTGGTCGGCGATCGTCACCGAACCGCAGGGAATGACCTTCTCGCGCCAGGTGAAGACGTAGATGCCGGGGCGGACCTTCCACACGGTGTTCGCGTCGGTGTCGGCGAGCCCCTGCTCGGGGCCGGCGAGACACTGCCAGGTGTACCAGTGCGGCGACAGGTAGACGTGCTCGTACGCGTGGGTGCTGGAGTACACCCACAGCACGCGGCGGCCGATGAGCTCCTCGGTCGGGGCCGGCGCTTCGCCGCGCGTCTCGATGCCCTCGATCAACCCGGGAACGAAGACCATCTGCACGGCGGTCTTACCGGGAGAGGCCTGCCCGAGGATCGAGATGACCGAGAGCGCGTGGCCGCTGGCGAGGTCGAGGATCAGGGTGACGGCCTCGTTCGGCAGGTACTTGTGGTGGAACTGCGCGTAGAACAGGTCGTCGGCGACCTCGATCACCTCGCAGTCGTCTGTGTCCTCTGCCGGGGCGGTCTCGTCACCGGTTCCGGGTTCGTACTTCCAGCTGACGGTTCCGCGGCCGAACGTGTGCGTGACTCGGGTGCCGCGATCATCGACCACGGTGAACGTGCGGCCGTCGAGCGCGTCGCTGAGCTCGGCCTTGCTGGCGTCGAAGCCCGGTGCGAGGCCGTCGAGCGGCAGCCAGGTGGAGGTGTCGGACAGGTTGACTACATCAGCCATGAGGGTTCCTTCGTGGGTGGGGGTCGGATGCTGTGCGGTTCGGAAGATGGGGCGAGGACGCTCAGCGCGTGCTGAACTTCTCGAGGTCGGTGGCGAGGCCGTCGTACACGGCCGGCCGAGACTTCTTCAGGTAGACGCCGTACACGATGCCGCCGATCACGGCGAGCACCAGAAGCAGCGGCATGAGGCGGATGGCGAGCTCCTGCGAGCCGGCGACGATGTCGAAGTTCACGACCGCGAGGATCGAGATCGCCGCGATGCCGAGGAAACCGATTCCGGGGGCGATGAAGGTGCTCCACCACCTCGGGTCGCCCTTGCGGCGGAAGTACACGACGATCGAGATCGCGGCGAGGCCCTGCAGGATCAGGACGCTCAGGGTTCCGAATCCGAGCATCGCCGGCACCAGCGTGACGATCGGATCGGCTCCCGCGATCGCGAAGATGATCGCGACGACGGCGGCGAACGACGCCTGCACGATGCCGGCGAGCTGCGGGGCTCCGCTCGCGCGGGTGCGGGCGAGAGCCTGGGGCAGAATCCGGGCGCGGCCGAGCGAGTACAGGTAGCGGCTCGCCGAGTTGTGGAAGGCGAGCATCGCGGCGAACAGGCTCACCAGCAGCAGGATCATCATGACCGTCGTGAGGGGCCCACCGAGGTACTGCTGCGACAGCGTGAAGATGAGGTCGCCGGTGGGCAGATGCTCCAGGGCCGTGGCCTGCGCCTGGGCGACGCCGGTCGCACTGACGACGGCCCACGTCGTGACACCGAGGATGACGCCGATCGCGATGATCGCGGTGTAGGTGGCACGCGGGATCGTGCGCAGCGGCTGCTTGGCTTCTTCGCTGAACAGCGCGGTGGCCTCGAACCCCAGGAAGCCGGTCGCGGCGAGGAGCATGCCGATCGGCAGCGATCCCGAGAACACGGACTCCGGGCTGAACGCGGCCACGTCGTAGCCGGTCTGCACCAGCACCGACACATCGAAGACGACGAGCATCAACGTCTCGAGCACGAGGCACACGCCGAGCACCTTCGACGAGAAGTCGACGCCGATGCGTGCCAGCACGAAGCAGACGACGATCGACGCGAGTCCCCAGATCAGCCAGTGCACGTCGAGTCCGGTGAGGTCGCGGATGATCGTCTGCATGAAGAAGCCGCTCGTGCCGATCGTGCCGACGACGAAGAAGTTGTAGCCGAGGGTCGCGATGAGTCCCGCGATGAGACCGCCGGTGCGGCCGAGGCCCTTCACCACGAAGGCGTAGAAGCCGCCGGCGTTCACCAGTTGCTTCGACATCTGCGCGTAGCCGATCGCGAAGAGCAGGAGGATCCCCGCGACGAGGAAGAAGGACATCGGAGTGCCGCCGCCGTTGCCGAGTGCGACAGCCAGTGAGGCGACGACGACGATGCCGGTCAGCGGTGCGACGGCCGCCAGCACGAGGAAGACGATCCCGGCGACGCCCAGGGCACCGGGACGAAGAGCGGTGTGCTCGGTGGGCGGTGCAATCGAATCAGCCACGGCGACTCCTTTGTTCGGTGACGGCCGTGGGTTCGGAGAGCCTGCGCACGGCATCGACGACGAGGGGATCGTCGATAGAGCGAGTCTGCTCCGACGGCACTCGTCGCGCTTGACGCTGAGCGAAGGACGATGGTGCCAGGGTGCACAGCAGCGTCGCGGAGATAGGGGCGAGTGGATGCCGGGTAGCAGGATGACGGCATGGATCTGCAGCTGCGCGGTACGAGCGCCCTCGTCACGGGCGCCGGGAGCGGCATCGGTCGCGCTGTGGCGTCGGCGCTCGCCGCGGAAGGCGTGCGGGTCATGCTCCTCGACCGCGACGAGAGCGCCGTGCGCGATGCTGCCCGCTCGTGCCCGGATTCGATCGTCCTCGTCGCCGACGTCACCGACGAGGAGCAGACGTCCTCAGCACTCGCTTCTCTGGAGCGCCTGGATGCCGTGGTCTGCTGCGCCGGGATATCCGGTCCCGTCGGCTCGGGCATAGAGGAGATCTCGCTCGGGGAATGGAACGCGGTCTTCGCCGTCAACGTCACGGGTCCCTTCCTCGTGCTGCGCCACGCGCTTCCTGCTCTGAGAGCGGCCGGCGCGGCATCCGTCGTCCTGGTATCCAGCGACTCCGCCTTCGTCGCCTCGCCGGGGATGGCGCCGTACTGCGCCTCGAAGGCGGCGCTCGTGCAGTTCGCGCGAGCCCTCTCCGTCGATCTCGCAGGCACCGGCATCCGGGTGAATACCGTCGCACCTTCGGTGGTCGACACTCCGATGAGCCGAGGCGATCTCGGCGACGCCGCGTTCGACGCGGCGGATTTCCCCGTGCAGACGGCAGACGAGGTGGCCGCCCACGTGGCCTATCTGGTGTCGCCGCGCAGTCGCGCGGTCAACGGAACCACCCTTCTCAGCGACTTCGGGTACACCGCCCGGTCGGGATTTCCCGCTTAGCGCGCACGCGCCGAACAGACAGGAGCAGCACATGGGACTCGCAGTGGGATCGACGGTCTCGGGACGCGTCGTCGTCATCACCGGAGGGGGCACCGGCATCGGCGCCGCGATCGCCGAGCGGTATGCGGCCGAAGGCGCACACGTCGTCGTGGTGGGTCGCCGACCGGAGCCGCTAGAACGGGTCGCGAAGGCGGTCGGGGCGAGGACGATCGTGGCGGATGCGGCGGACACAGCCTCTGCGAAGGCCGCCGTCGCCGAGGTTCTCGCGGCGTTCGGGCGCCTCGACGTGCTGGTCGCGAACGCCGGAGGCCACGGGTTCTCGCCCGTCGGCGAGACGGATGACGCGGGGTGGGAAGCAGCGATCCGCGCCAACCTCACCACCGCCTTCATCATGGCGCGTGAGGCGCTGCCGGCGCTCTTGGAGTCGAAGGGGCAGATCGTGATCGTGTCGTCTCTCGCGGGACTCTTCGCGGGTCCGTCGGTCGCCGGCTACACCGTGGGCAAGCACGCTCTGATCGGCCTCACCCGCACCCTCGCCCGCGACTACGGCAAGCACGGCGTGCGCGTAAACGCCGTCTGCCCCGGGTGGGTGCAGACGCCGATGGCCGACGAGGAGATGGACGAGTTCGCCTCGCACGCGGGTCTCGCCTCCCGCGAAGAGGCGTATGCGGCGGTCACCGCCGATGTGCCGCTGCGACGACCGGCGCGCCCGGCCGAGATCGCCTCGGTCGTGCGGTTCCTGGGCTCGGGGGAGTCGTCGTACATCACCGGCTCCGTGATCGTCGCCGACGGCGGCTCGCACGTCGTGGACGTTCCGACCATCGCGTTCGATCACGCCGGGATGTAGCGCCGGACGCGTGACCGAACCCGCATCCGGGACGGTCCGGATGCGGGTTCGGTCACGCGTCGGGCGGATTCGGCGGAGGCATGGCCGCCGGATGTGTGACTGGAGCGCAGAGGCGGTCACGGTTCAGGCGGCTTCCGCTGGGCTGAGTCGCCAGACGTGTGACTGGGGTGCGGAACTGGCCGCTGCCGGGGTGCCTTCGGCCGGGCCGCGAGATGTCCGCGACCAATGCCAGGGCGCTTGCGGCGGGCTCAGCCGACCGTGAGCTCGAACCCGTCGGCGGTCGCGACGACGGCCACCTGAGTGAGGTCGTCGACGTGGTGTTCGGGAGAGTGTGCGACTGCGTGCGCACCGACGCCGATCACACGCATGCCCGCAGCGTGGGCGGCCTGGATGCCGGCACCCGAGTCCTCGAAGACGATGCAGTCGGCCGGGTCGACGCCGAGCGTCTTCGCACCCAGCAGGAACCCTTCGGGGTCGGGCTTCGAGCGCGTCACGTTCTCGGCGGTCACCGCGGTCGTCGGCACGACGAGATCCGCGGCGCCCATGCGGGCATTCATCAGCCGCAGGTCGGCCGACGTCACGATCGCGTGTGGGTGGGGCCGGAGTGCCTCGAGCAGCACGTCTGCTCCGGCGATCGCGACGACGCCGTCGACGTCCTCCGCCTCGTTCGCGAGCATCGAGGCGTTCTCGGCGATGTTGATGGCGTGATCGCGCTCGGGCAGCATGATCGCCATGCTCTGGTGACCCTGGCGCCCGTGGATGACGCTGAGCACGTGCGCGGGATCGAGTCCGTGCGGCTCTGCCCACGCCAGCCAGATGCGCTCGACGGCGGCCGTCGAATCGACGAGGGTCCCGTCCATGTCGAGGAGGACGGCGCGGGCGTGGACGGTCTCGGTCATGCTCTCAGGCT
Organism: Microbacterium sp. ZW T6_19; assembly: GCF_044987465.1. Taxonomy (NCBI): domain Bacteria; kingdom Bacillati; phylum Actinomycetota; class Actinomycetes; order Micrococcales; family Microbacteriaceae; genus Microbacterium; species Microbacterium sp. ZW T6_19. The sequence continues at coordinate 98,761 of NZ_JBJDRH010000011.1, forward strand.
AGCGTCCCGGGCTGAGCGCCCCTGCGGAGCTTCCCGTGCGAGAATCGTCGCCCCGAGAGCTGCGCAGGACGGCGATCCCCGTGACATGAACGGATCCTGATCCGCTCAGCCGCCGAGATACGCGCGGTGCAGCAGCTCGGGATCGGACTTGAGCTGCTCCGACGTCCCCTGGAACGAGACCTGACCGCCGGCGACGACAACGGCCTCGCGGGCGAGGTTCAGCGCGAGCTGGGTGAACTGCTCGACCAGCAGCACGCCGACGCCCGACTCGGCGATGGACTTCACGATCGGCATGAGCCGCATGAAGACCACGGGGGCAAGGCCCAGCGACATCTCGTCGATCAGCAGCACACGCGGTTTCGCCGCGAAGGCCCGTGCGAGCACGACCATCTGCTGCTCACCGCCCGACAGCAGCGCTGTCGGCGAGTCGATCCGCTTCTCGAGTTCGGGGAACTGCTCGAGCGCGGCGTCCAGCTCAGCCGGAGTCCGCGCGGTGAGCGAGATGTTCTCGCGCACCGTCAGCGATGGGAACACCGCCCGGCCCTGCTCGATGTGCACGATCCCGCGGCGGGCACGGGCGACGCGCGAGAGCTTGTCGATGGCCTCGCCGTCGAGGGCGAGCGTGCCGGCGGAGTGCGGAGTCACCCCCGACACGGACTCGATCAGACTGGTCTTGCCCGCGCCGTTCGGCCCGACGAGCGCGAGCACCTCTCCGCCGCGCACGGTGAGCGACACGTCGGAGATCACCGGCCCAGCTCCACGGCTGACGGTCACGCCGTCCAGGACGAGTTCACTCATGACAGCAGCTCCGTCTCTCCCATGTACGCCTTCACGACGTCGGGGTTCGCCAGCACCTCGGCCTGCGGGCCGCTCGCCAGCACTCGACCGAAGTCGAGCACGGTGAGCATCGGGCATACCGAGCGCACGAGATCGAGGTCGTGCTCGATGATGATCAGTGCGACGCCGTAGCGCCCGGGGAGCTCCCGCAGCCGTGCCGCGAGTGCCAGATGCTCCTCGTGCGACAGGCCGGCTGCCGGCTCGTCGAGGATGAGCAGTCGGGGGCGCGCGATCACGTTCGCCGCGACTTCGACCAGCCTCCGGGTGCCGACGTCGACGCTCGACAGGCGAGCCTTGGCCGGCGGGCAGCCGAAGAACTCCAGGACCTCGTCGATGTCGGATGCCGCGAGCCGCCGCCGCGCCACGAAGCGCACGTAGGCTCCGACGGTGAGCGCCGGCGGCACACGATCCTGCTGGAACGTGCGCCGAAGACCCAGGCGGGCGCGCCTCGTGGGGGAGAGGCCGGCGAGGTCGCGACCGCCCAGAAGCACGCGGCCGCCGTGCTTCGGCAGGAATCCGCCGATCGCGTCGACGAACGTCGACTTGCCGGCCCCGTTCGGCCCGATGAGGCCCATGATCGACGCGCTCGGCACCTGGAACGACACATCATCGAGGGCCTTCAGCGCCCCGAACTGCACCGTGAGCCCTTCGACGGTGAGCACGGGCGCGCCGTCGAGAGCGGCCTCGTCGACGGTCGCCGTGGTCGTGGTGGTGATGACCGCTGCATCGGCTTCGGCATCCGGAGGCAACGCCGTCAGCGCCGCGCCCGCGGTCCTGCGGTCCGCGCGGCGCCAGATCAGATCGCGGACGGTCTGTCCCAGGTTCGTGCCGCTGGTCAGAGCCTGCACGCCGAGCACGCCGAAGACGACGAAGCCCCAGTTCTGGTCGATGCCCCACCGCTTGAGGAGCTCCGGCACGAGCACCCAGAGGATGCCGCCGAGGATCGCCATGTCGATGAGGTGCGCGCCCGACATGATCGCCAGGACATAGAGCGCGAGCGACTGCAGCGGAGTGAAGCTCGAGGCGAAGGGCAGTTGCACCTGGCCCGCGAGGAGACCACCGGCGATCCCGCCGAGGGCCGCTGACACGGCGAACGCCGTGAGCTTCGCGACCTGCACGCTCTGTCCTGCCGCCGCGGTGCCGCGCTCGGAGAAGGCGACGGCCTTCCACGACGAGCCCCAGCGCCCTCGCTGGAGGAAGAACACGCCGAGACCGCAGACGGCGAGCACGACGACGGAGAGGAAGAAGAACTGCCGGTCGTTCGAGAACAGCTCCGGGCGCTCGATCGAGGTGCCGTCGACAGAACCGGGGAACTGGATCTGCACGAGCGTGACGTCGGCTGCGGCGGCGAATCCCAGGGTGACGACCGCGAGATTCACTCCGCGCAGGCGCAGCGCCGGCAGCCCGACGATGATGCCCACGAGACCGGCGGCTATGCCTCCGAGCACAAGCCAGACGACGAACCCGCCCGGCGCCTGCATCACGTTCAACAGCGAGACGATCCACGAGCCGACGGCCGCGAAGGTGAGCTGGCACAGGGCGATCATCCCGGCCGAGCCGGTGACGATCCCGAGTCCGAGGATGGCGATGGCCGCGACGACCGCGCTGATCGCCAGGAAGACGAAATAGCCGGGCAGGGCGGCGCTGAGGATCGCGCCGATGCCGACGGCGGCTGCCGCGACGGCGAACGGCCAGGTGGACTTGAACCAGGAGCGGTCAGCGAGCGGCATCCCACACCTCCTTGCGCTGGGTCCACAGCAGCAGGACCACGATGAACAGGAACGGGAGGAAGTTGCGCACCAGGGCGACCTCGTCGAGCTGCGCGACCAGGCCGCCGAGCACGCCCAGCACGATGCCGCCGACGACGGCGAGGTCGAGCCGGCGGAAGCCGCCGAGCAGCGCGGCGGCAGCGGCGGGCACGATGAGCATCGAGAGTCCGGTGGCGTCGCTGGACTGCGTCGGCGCGACGATGATGATCGCGATGGCGCTGATGACTCCGGTGACGAACCACACCGAGATCGACAGCGGACGGGAGCGGATGCCGAGCAGCTCCGCCGTGGTCGGACGCTCGGACAGCGCCCTCAGCTGCGTGCCCACCCTCGTGCGGCGGAGGACGACGCGAACGACCACCGCGGCCACGACCGCCATCAGCACCGTGGCGACGGTCACCTGGCTGACGACGACGCCGCCGAACGAGAATGCCGGTCCCGCGATGATCGGCGTGAACGGCTGCGGCTTGTTGCCGAACAGGATGAACGACAGCGAGATCAGCAGGAGCAGAGGTCCGACGGTCATCGCCGAGCGGGTCGTCGTGGACGCCTCCGAGAGCCAGGTCGCAGCGATCCATCCGATCGCCGCCGACAGGAGCCCGGCGACGAGGATCCCGATGATCGAGCCGAGCCAGATCGGCAGGCCCAGTCTGCTCACGAACCACACGGCCGTGAACGCGCCGAACATCCCCGTGGCGGCCTGAGCGAAGTTGACGACCCGCACGAGGCGGCTCATCAGCGTCAGGCACACGCCGAGGACGGCGTAGAGTCCGCCGGCGGCGAGTCCGGCTATGGCGCCTTGCAGCATGAGGCGTCCTTTCTGATCTGAGGGGAGGAGACCCCCGGTCGTTGAGCGAGGCACCCGGTCGTTGAGCGAGCGAAGCGAGACGAAACGCAGTGACCGACGTTCGGCGCCGGGTGAGGCGTTTCGTCTCGGTCGCTCCGCTCCCTCGCTCAACGACCGGGAGCGAAGAGCGACTATTCGCCGATGCGCAGCCAGTCTTCGGAGACCTTCTCCCAAGCGTTCGTGCCGGATTTCAAGATGATCGGCCAGCCGGCGGTGTTCTGCGTGCCGAACGCGTAGGGCGTTCCCACCATCGGGTTGTCGATCGGGTCCATGCCCTGCAGCGCCTTCGTCACGCTCTCGCGGGTGATGTCGCCCTTGATGGACTTCAGCACCTCGATGAAGTACGTCGCGGCGAGGTAGCCGCCCTGGCTGAACGACGTGAGCGGGATGTCGTTCTTCTCCATCAGCGCCCGCCAGTCCTTGTTGATGTCGTTGTCGTCGGTGAACGGATAGAACTCGGCAGGCACGTAGATGCCGGCGCCCGCGTTGTCGACCGCCTTCGCGAAGTTCTCGCTGTAGACGCTGGTGAGGTAGAGCCAGGTCACGTCGTCCCAACCCTGTGCGTTGGCGGCCTTGACCTGACCGATCGCGTCGGGCTCGACGGGGTTGATCGCGAGAGCCTTGCAGCCCTGCTCACGCGCCTTCACGATGTACGGCGTGTAGTCGGATGCTCCGTAGGGCACGGTGTCGTCGACGTACTTCGGCTTCTTGCCGGTGATCTCGGTCCACTTGTCGATCGCGGCCTGGTAGGTCGGCCGGGTGGAGCCGGCGATCTCGAGAAGCACGCAGATGTCGTCGAGGCCGAGGACCTCAGATCCGTACTGCAGCGTCAGGGTCATGTCGTTGAACGGTCCGACGTTCGCAGGCGAGATGTTCTCGCTGTCGAAGCATCCCGTGTCCACGCCGATGCCGGGAATGGAGAGGATGCTCTCCTGCTCGTAGTATTTGGCGTTGATCTCGCACTCGATGAGGCTGGCCGAGCCCACGAGCGCGACCGCTCCGTCGCTGCCGACCAGCTCTCGGGCCGACGCCGTCGCCGTGGCGGGATCGCCCTTGTCGTCGAGCGCCTTGTAGTCGATCTTCTGTCCGTTCAGACCACCTTCTTCGTTGAAGGCGTCGAACACGGCTGCCGCCGCCTGCGACGCCTCCGGGAATGTCGCCGGGCCGCTGATCGTGTTAACGGATCCGACGACGATCGAACCGCCCCCGCTGCCGGATCCACCGTCATCGGCGCAGCCGGACAGGATGAGGGCTGCCACGGCGAAAAGGGCCGCGGTGCCTGCTACTCGCTTGTTCATGTGCGTTGTTGCCTCTCGGTTCTCGGGTGTTGCTGTGTGTCGTTCAGTCGCGCAGTGCGCGATTGACCAGCTCGGTGTCGGTGAACTGCTCGAACGCGGCGACCCGCCCGTCGGTCAGCCGCCAGACGTGCGCGACGCGCGCGGCGAAGAAGCGCCCCGTCCGGATGTAGGTGCCGGAGTACGTGCCGATGCCGACGACGACGTCTCCGCCGTCGATGACCTCGTCGATCGCGAGCGTGTAGTCGTCCCACTCCTCCTGGATGCGCTGGAACACGTTGGCGGCGACGGCATCCGGTCCGACGTAGGTGCCTGCGTACGGGAATCCCGCAGCCTCCGTCCACTGCACATCGTCGGCCAGCGGCGCCAGCATCCCCTCGAGGTCTCCCCGGTCGCTGGCGGCGTAGTGGGCGAGGATGATGTCTGCGTTCCTCATGTGATCTCCTTCTGTTCCTTCTGGGTCCCTGAGCCTGTGGAAGGGGTCACACCGGCTGGGCGTCGGGGTAGGAGACGGAGCCGAGCGGGTAGATGTGGCCTCCCGCGCGGGAGTGCTCGGCGTCGCCGTCGCCGTTGAGGCCGAGGAAGATCCCCGTGGTCATGAGCTGATAGCCGAGGTCGTGCAGCCAGACGCTGGCGACAGCGATGCGGAACTCGCGGAAGCAGAAGAGGTACAGGCCGTCGGCGAACTTCCACACGGTCGACAGGTCCATGTCGCCGTGACCGCGCTGCACTCCCTCCAGGCACTGCCACGCGTAGCGAAGGCTGGAGACGTAGACGTGCTCGTAGAGATGGTGCGGGCTGTAGCGGTACACGTTGCGCTTGCCGATGAGATCGCGGCTCGGCCCCGGAACCTCGCCCGTCGCCGGACCACGGTCGGTGGTCGCGGCCCAGAAGTCCTGACCGACCTGCGGAACGCCCTCCACCGCCTCGGCGGCGATACGGGAGCGGACCACGGTCGCGCGGTGGGTCGTGGTCGAGTAGGCGACGGTGATCGATTCGCGTTCACGGCTCTCGAGAGGGATGTTTACGAACACGACGTCATCTCGCACGGCGACCGCATCGTAGGGGTCGGTTCCGGCCGCCTCGAATCCGGTCCAGGTGACGGCCACGGAATCGAAGGAGAGCGCGAGGATCGAGCCGTCGTCGAGTGTCAGCGTGAGAGCCGTGCCGGCGAGGGTCGTGTTCGGCAGGCGGAACGCGTCGATTCCGGCGGCGAACTCGTCGTAGGTGCGCCACTCATCGAGCGCCGGGTCGGTGGAGGTGTCGGCCATGGGTGTCCTGACGTCGCACGCGGCGGAGCGTCGTCGCTCCGGGCACCGCGGCTTCGCGATGCGCTTGCCTCATGCTCGATCCGAGAGGGGCATCCGCTCAAGGCGTGCGCGACCATCGCGCGCCGAGAGTCAAACGGCGTGCCCTCCGGGGCAAGTCGGCTGGAGAGCAAAGTCCCCGCGCGTGCCACCATCGACGCTGCGCGCCACCGTCGAGTGGACGTCGGGATCGTGGTGGCGTGTCCGGATCCGGGTGGCGGAGCGGAAGCCGGGGGCGTCAGTGCGCGGTGCGGTACTCGCTGGGGGATACGCCGAAGGTGGTCTTGAACGCGCGGCTGAAGTGCGCGGCATCCACGAAGCCCCACCGTGCGGCGATCGCGGCGACCGGGCGATCGGCCAGCATCGGGTCGAGCAGGTCGCGGCGGCACTGCTCGAGGCGGCGTGTGCGGATCCACGTGGACACCGTGACGCCCTGCTCCTGGAACAGGCCGTGCAGATGGCGGGTCGAGATGTAGTGCGCCGACGCGATCGACGCGGGGCCGAGGTCAGTCGACGCGAGATTGCGCTCGATGTAGGAGCGGATGCGCTGCACCAGGGCGCGATGAGGGTCGGCGGACACCTCATCGAGTCCGAGCTCGCGGGTGAAGACCGTCGAGACCAGATCGAGGGCGCTGTGGGCGAGGCGCGCCCCGGTCGTGCCTGCGAGCTGATCGAGGTTGCCGGCCAGTTGCGTCAGGTAGGGAACCACCATGCTCCCCAGCCCCTCCTGCCCTGAGATCCGTACGGCGGTGAGCTGGCCGATCATCTCAGGAGGCAGGCTGATCAGGTGCTTCGGGAACATCACGACCATGGTGCGGAAGTCCTCGTCGAACACCAGGGAATACGGGCGATCGGTGTCGTACACCGCGAGATCGCCCGGGCGCAGCACCGCCTCGCGGTCGTCCTGGATGAGCATGCCGGTTCCGGCGAGCATCAGGCTCACCTTGAAGAACGAGCGGTCGCCTCGGGCGATGAGCTCGGGCGTGCGCTCGACGACGTGGGAGGTCGCGCGCAGGTCGGTGACGTGGACCTCGTCGACGGATGCTGCGCGGATCATGCCGCGGAAATGGTCGGGTCCGCTGCTGGACACCTGGAGGGGGACGAACGACTCCGACACCGCGGCGCGGAAATCGCTGATGTTGCGCGCGATGAGAGTCGACACCGATTCGGCGGAGGCCATGGGTGCACCGTTCATGAAAGATCACCTCGGGTGGTGGAACGACGACGTTGTATACGATCCGTTCCGTGATGCTATCACCGACCGTGCCACGCCGGCACGACTTCTAGGATGTGGAGCGGAGGTGCGCATGAAGACGGTCGGCGACAGGGTCATGCAGGTGCTGCGCCAGCTGCGCGGACCCGACACATCGGACTCGGTGTTCGAGGCGACGGCCCTGATCGTGGGGGCGGTGTTCCTCGTTCTCGGCTTCGCGATCGCCTTCCCTGTGTTCTTCGGGCACGAGCTCACGATCAGCGGCACGGGATCGATCGGCAGCTTCGCCTCCTACGGCGGTGCGATCACGGCGGTGCTCGCGTTCGTCCTCGGGCGCCTCGCCGTGCGCCCGGAGGAGATCCGTGAGGACGCCGTGCGCGACGGGTTCAGCGTGCCGGGTGACCGGCTGCGCTGGTACGACCTCGCCGCGATCGCCTTCGCGCACGCGGCGATCGCCTATCTTGGCTGGCTCGGCGTCGCTGAGCTTCTCGAGCGCAGCTTCATCGGGGCGCCGGTCTTCCCTTTTCCCGGGGCGATCCTCGTGAGCGTCGCTTTCGCGCTCACGGCGTACGTGGCCTTCCTCAGCGCGGTCGCTCTCACCCCGATGGTGCTCTCCCTCGTGCTCGCGGTGTTCCTCGTGGTCGGCGCCTTCGCCGCGATGCTCGCCTCGAGCGATCCCGACTGGTGGCGCAACAACCTGTCCGCGCTCGGCATGAGCACGAACAGCGCGTCGATCGCCTTCAACGCCACACTGGTCATCGCGGGAGTGATGATCACCACGATCTCCCGCTACGCCACCGCGGGGCTCCCCGTCGACGAAGACGGGGCCCGTCGCGGACGCTTCATCGTGCGCGGAGGCCTCATCCTGATGGGCGTCTTCCTGGCGTGCGTCGGAGTCTTCCCCGTCGACGAGTTCTTCCTGGTGCACAACACCGTGGCGACCGGGATGACCGTGGTGTTCGCCATCGTCGTGGTGGGGTTGCCGTGGTTCCTGAGGTCGATACCCCGCGTGTTCGTCCTGTTCGGCTGGGCGTACGTTCTCGTGATCGTCATGCTCGGCGTCTTCTTCGCCGTGGGGTACTACAACCTCACCGCGGTCGAGCTGATCGCAGCAGTGCTGATCTTCAGCTGGATCATCGTGTTCCTCCGCACAGCGGGCTCGGTGACCGGGGGCTCCCGAGGCGACCCGGCCTCGGCCCGAACGGATCGGGCGCGGGCCGGGTCGCCCGATCTGCTCGCAGGCTGAACTCAGCCCCGACGCGCTCTGAGCGTGAACAGGGCCGTCAGGAGTCCTGCCGCGGCGATCGCGGCCGCGCCGAGGAAGGCCGCGCTGTAGCCATCTGCCGCGCTGGTGCTCGCACCTGCGCTCACCGCGGTGAGGACGGCCAGTCCGACGGCCGAGCCGATCTGATAGCTCGTGTTCACCAGGCCCGATGCGACGCCGGCTTCGTCGGGCGGTGCGCTGGCGATCGCCGTGCTCAGAGACGGGACGAAGGCGAGTGCCATGCCGGAAGCGGCGACCAGCGAGGCCGGCAGCACGTGCAGGACGTACACGCCGTCCTCCGGCGCGAAGGCCAACCACGCCACACCGGCGCCGAGCAGGGCGAATCCGGACACGACCATGGTGCGCGTCGTCAGCGTCGATGCGAGACGCGGGGAGACGAGAGTCATCCCGATCACGATCAGAACGGTCATCGGCACCAGTGCGGCACCGGCGGCGAAGGCCGAGGCGCCCAGGGACTTCTGCAGATACAGATTCAGGAAGAACCACATCGGAATCCACGCGGCTCCCAGCAGCAGCTGGGCGATGTTGGCGCCGGCGAGGTTGGGCAGACGCAACATCCCCAGGCGAAGCAACGGCTGCGCCGCACGAGTCTGTCGCGCGACGAAGAGGCCGAGCAGCAGCAGTCCTGCTGCCAGTGCGCCGATCGCCTCGACGCTGACCCAGCCGGCTTCGGGGGCGCGGACGATGCCGTACACCGTGAGTGCCAGACCCGCGGTGCCCGTGAACGCGCCGGTCAGGTCGACGCGTCCGGAGCTGCGGGCCCCGGCGGGGAACGCCATCGGCGTGAGAGCGAGGATCACGACCGCGATCGGCACAGTGACGTAGAACACCCATGGCCAGCCGATGTACTCGGTGAGAACACCGCCGAGGAAGACTCCCGCGGTTCCGCCGATCGGTGCGGCCGCGCCATAGACGGCGAAGGCGCGGGGAAGCTGGGGCGTTCCACCGAACAGCGCCATCAGGAGGGACAGCGCGGCGGGAGCGATCAGCGCCGCGCCCGCTCCCTGTACAGCCCGGGCGGCGATCTCGACCCAGGCATCACCGGCGGCGCCGGCGGCCAGGGAGCCGAGGATCAGAACGGCCCATCCGATCGTGAAGACGCGTCGTGCCCCGAGGAGATCGGAGAGTCGGCCGCCGAGCAGCAGCAGGCCGCCGAACGCCACGACGTAGGCGTTGAACACCCACGACAGGCTCTCGGACGTGAAGCCGACATCTCGGGCGATGTCGCTCAGAGCGACGCCGATGATCGAGGTGTCCATGATGACGACGAACTGGGCGGCTGCGATGAGCACCAGCCCCAATCCACGGTGCGGTGCGTGCCGGAGCGTGTCGGCTCCAGCGCTCTGAGTCGTTGACACAGGAAATCCTCTCCATCGTGGACGCCGACGGCCGGCGTCCCTCGAAGAGGTGAAGCTAATACCCCCAGGGGGTATTCCCGAATGCGGGAATGATCTCGATCGGCGCCGTCGGAATCACTCCACGCGCAGCGGCCGAGTGGCGTCGGCGGTGCGCTGCAGCGCATGCACGGAGTGTGCGTGCCGACGCTGGGCGACTCCGATGAAGAGCGCGTCGACGAGGGCGAGCTGAGCGATCCGGCTGACCATGGCGCCGGCGCGGAAGCGTGACTCCCTGGCATGCGTGAGCAGGATGTGTTCGGCTTCTCGGGCGATGGGGGAGTCGGCCGCTCCCGCGATGGCGATCGTCGCGGTGCCGGTGGCTCGAGCCGTCTGCAGGAAGCGCAGGGTCTCGAGCGCGGTGCCCGAGTGGGAGAAGCCGATCGCCACCGACCTCGTCGCCGTGAGGGCGGCGGCGGCGCTCGCCTCGTGAGCGTCCGAGAGCACGATCGCGGATCGTCCGATGCGCAGCAGCTTGTGGCCGAGATCGTCGGCGGCGAGACGGCTCGCGCCGATCCCGAACAGCAGCAGCCGTTCGGAGGCGTCGATCGCGTCGATCGCGGATTCGAGCACGTCGTAGTCGAGGTTGCCGATCGTCTCCTCGATCGCGAGCAGCTCGAGTGCGGCGATCTTCGATGTCGCCTCGCGCAGGGAGTCGCCCGCGGAGATCTCGGAGCCGAATCCGCGCGGCTCCTTGAACTGCACGGACTCGCGCCCGAGCTCGGTGGCGAGCGAGACGCGCAGCGCCGCGTATCCGCCGGCCCCGATCGCCCGGCAGAACCGCACGACGGAAGCCACGGACGTGTCGCACGCCGCTGCCAGTTCGTTGATCGTGCAGTCGACGACGATCGAAGGGTTGTCCCTCACGGTGCGGGCGATGCGCGCCAGAGTCGGCGGCAGGGTCTCGACGGCTGTCGCGATGGTGGTCTGGATGCTCATGCCTGTCTTCCGTCTTGATTCGTGTCTGAACAATTGTTTCATGCAATACACGATTCACGTAGAGTATTTTCATGACCTCGTCCGTTCCTTCCGCGGCCATCGATCTCGGCAAGACGCGCTGCCGCCTTCTGCTGACCGACGGCGACGAGAGAATCCGAATCGACGGTGACGGCGCTCCAGGGCTCGCCTCCTCGCAGGGCGTCGACGCCGCCGTCGCGGCGATCGACGCATTGCTCAGGCATGTCGACGCGACTCTTGCGCATCTGGGCGTCGGCGCCGCGGGGGCGTGGGTCGCGCCAGAAGAGGCGGGCATGCTCGCTCGCCGTCTGGCCGCACGCACGGGCGCCTCCGTCGTCGTCGCCTCTGACGTCGTGACCGCGCACCTCGGCGCGCTGGGCGGGGAGGCGGGGACTCTGCTGATCGCCGGAACGGGGGCTGCGGCGCTCGGCGTCGACGCCGGCGGCGCGCGCCTCGTCGACGGGTGGGGGCCCGATCTCGGCGACTTCGGCAGCGGCTCGTGGCTCGGTCGCGAGATGCTGCGTGCGGTCGTCCGCGCAGACGTCGGTCTCGGCCCCGAGACCGCGCTGACGCGCGTCGTCACGGAACGTGTGGGCGCGGCATCCGTCATCCCCTCGTGGATCGCCCGCGACGAGCCTCTCGCACGCCGCCTCGCCACTCTGGCGCCGTCTGTGCTCGATGCCGCGGAAGACGGTGACGTCGTCGCCCGCGGCATCGCCGATGAGGCCGTGCGGCTGTTGACGGCGTCGGCCGCGGCCGCCTCGTCTTCCGTCGCGGTGGCTGTGCACGGCGGCCTCATGGATCACCCCTGGTTCCGCGCGAAGCTCGGCGCATCGCTCGTGACAGCGGGACGGACCGTCGTGCCCGCGGCGGGCGACGCCCTCGACGGCGCGCTCCTGCTCTCCCGCCGCACTGATCTTCCCCACGAAAGGTTCGCGCACCGTGCCGAATGACGATCTCCGCCTGACCGAACTGCTCGACGAGCTCTCGCGCCTCAGCACCGAGGATTCGACGACCGAACGCGGAGATCTCGATCTGCTCGAAACCGTCGACCTCGTGCGCGCGATGAATGCCGAGGACCGCGGGGTGCCCGACGCCGTGGCCGCCCGGGCCGCCGAGATCGCCGCCGCGGTCGACGGCATCACCGCCCGGTTCCGCCGAGGGGGCCGCCTCATCTACATCGGCGCCGGCACCGCCGGTCGGGTGGGCGTGCTCGATGCGAGTGAGTGCCCGCCGACCTTCGGCACCGACCCCTCGATGGTGGTGGGGCTCATCGCCGGAGGTGAGACGGCGATCCGGTCCGCAGTCGAGAACGCGGAGGATGACGCGGACGCCGCCGAGAGGTCGTTGCGCGACCTCGACCTCGCTGAACGCGACGTGGTCGTCGGGATCTCCGCGTCGGGTCGCACCCCGTACGTCGTGGGCGGCCTGCGCTACGCGCGCCGTACCGGCGCGCTCACCGTCGCCATCGCCTCGAACGATCACTCGGCGATCGGTGCAGAGGCCGAGGTCGCGATCGAGGTGACCACGGGCCCCGAGTTCATCTCGGGCTCCACTCGGCTGAAGTCCGGGACAGCGCAGAAGCTCGTCGTGAACATGCTCACGACGCTGTCGATGATCAAGCTGGGCAAGACGTACCGCGGTGTCATGGTCGACCTGGTCGCGACAAACGAGAAGCTGCGGGCGCGGTCGATCCGCACCGTGTCTCAGCTCGCGGGCGTCGGCACAGAGGAGGCGTCGGACGCTCTCGCCGCAGCCGACGGCTCGGTCAAGCTCGCGCTGCTGATGCTCGCCACCGGAGCGGATGCGGACGCGGCGGCATCCGCACTGGCCGCCGCCGATGGCATCCTGCGTGAGGCGATAGCCTCGCTCGCCTGACGACTCAGTGCCCGCAGGTGCAGGCGGCGCCCCCGCCGCAGCATCCGCCATCCGCTTCGCCGTGCGCCTGGGACGACTCCGGCACGTCCATCGCCGGGTTCTGATCGAGGAAGCCGTAGGGCTTGAGCCAGAAGCCTGCGTAGTCGACGGGCATGATCGGCCAGTCCTCGGGGCGAGGGAAGTGCGTGAGGCCGAACGTGTGCCAGAGCACGATGTCCTCCCCGTCCAGCGACCGGTCACCGGACGCGTACTCGGGCAGGCCCGCACCTCCCTGATGCGCGTTCGGGTAGCGTCCGGCCGGCCAGATCTGCCCCGGCTCGTGCTGGGTCGCCCACAGGTGCCTGGTCGCGAACGCGGCTCTAGCGGCCACGGATGACGCCGGATCCGCCATCAGGAGCGCGGTGGGCTCAGGAATCAGGTGATACGCGGTGGGCCGTCCGACCGCGTTCGTGCGCGATGCGCTCTGCACCTCCCACACCCGGGCGACCGAGGTGTCGGCGTCTCGCTGCGCCTGCTTCTCAGTGGTCAGCGGCGTCTCCGACCAACTGAAGGCGTTGCCGAAGGGGTTCTCCGGACCCATCGGCACGCGCTGCGCGTCGATCTCGACCAGACGGTTGTCTTCGCCGTCGATCGCGACGTCGAGGCGCGCGCTGAACAGGTGCTGGTGCACCGGGGCGAACACGCCGGGGGCGAGCTCGGTGGCGTGTCTCTGAGGCACGCCCGGCTCACCCGCCCCGACGAACACGATGCCCGTGGCCTTCGCCACGACCTCGATGGATCCGTCGAGGTAGAAGTGCCAGTAGAAGCCGTAGTCGTAGTTGCCGATCGTCGAGAAGTACGAGACGACGAAGCGGCGCGAGCGGCGCACATCCGAGCGGCCATCGAGGTTCGTGTGCTTCCAGAGGATGCCGTAGTCCTCCTCGTGCATGCAGACGACGTTCGGGATGCGCACGGGATGTCCGTGGTCGTCGGCGACGTAGCCGTCGAGGTAGCGGATCACACCGAGGCAGTCGCAGCCGAGCTCGAGGTGGTTGGCGTTCTTGCCGAGAAGGTACTCGCCGGCGTCGAAGTAGCTGATCCAGAAGCGACCAGGGGCGGTGTCGCCGTAAGGCACGACCATCTCGGGTACGCTGGCGCGGCTGAGCACCGAGCGGCCGTCGAAGGTCACGTCATGGAGCACGAGGCCCTCGCGCGCGTTGAAGCTCACCCGCATCGCCCAGTTCTCCCACTCGACCAGCGAACCGCTCACCGCGAAGCTCGGTCCTTCGGGCTGGCTGATCTCGATGGGCTTGAGGGTGGTGCGCGCCTCACCCTGCACCTCGGGATAGTAGTTGCCGTGACCGGCGGGAACGGGGACGTCGCCCACATCCTCGACGCGGATGACGCTGTTCGAGGTGAGATCGATGTGCACGATCAGGCCTTCGACGGGGTGAGCCCAGGGCGAGTCGTCCTCGTCGTATCGTAGGAAGGTCAGCGAGCGGATGACGCGGCGCCCGACCTCGTCGGCGCGGCCCGTGTAGCCCGGCGCGAGCGGGCCGCAGAATGCGAGGTCGATGTGATCGGCGAGACCGCGGCGCGTCATCGCGGCCTGCCACTCCGGCGACGCCTTCGCGATGACTTCGGCGCGCTCGTACTCCTCGAAGAGGTACTGCGGCTGCCCGTACGGCGGGGCGTCGTTCGGGACCCGCTCGGCCCGCACGACCTCGCCGCGCGTGATCGAGACGACGACCTCGGTGGCGACGCCTGTGGCGATGTCGAGCAGGGTCGCGTCGACTCGTCGATCGATCGGTGCGCCAGGCGTCCAACCGGCGAGTTCGGCCTTGGTGGGCTCATCCGGAAGGAGCATCGGCACCCGGACGGTCTCGCCCAGGAGGCCTGCCGCGTCGAGCACGGCGCGGGCTGCGGCGATCTCGGCTCCGGTGAGCGGATCGAGCGGGTGGGGGACGGCGAACTTCTCGATGGTGACGGGCTGGTGGGACATCGGCCTACCTCACTATTTCGAGCGAATGCTCAATAAACGGGTTGCGATGATGCTACGCCGGGGTTGCGGGCGTGCACAAGCCCCGCGGTGATCCGGCTGTCCGCCGGGCTGCGCCGTGCGAAACGTCGGAGTCGCTGCTCGCCGCGCCGCCTCGCGGCATCCGCCGACGGCGTGCCGCGCGGGCCGTCCGACTTTTCCAACGCGCCGCCGCGCGGGGAGGGGGCTGCGTGCGGATGCGGGGGAGTGCGTTCGTGCCGGTCAGGAGCGCCAGGGGGCGAGGATGCTGTCGAGCACCGCGATGTGGGCGGCGGCATCCTGCGGCTCGGTCACTTCGACGACCTGCTGGCCATAGGTGATCGAGCGGAGCAGGGCCATCACGGCCTCGGTCGGGGTGCCCGGTGCGAGTTCGCCGTCGGCGACCGCTTCGTCGAGCGCGCTGCGGATTCCGCTCTGCCAGGTCGCGAGCGTCGGCGCCGCGGCGTCGGGTGCTGATGCGAGTGTGGCGAGGCGGCCCCAGAACCCGACGACGACACGCGCTTCTGCGCGGGTGCGGTCGTCGACCGGCAGTACTTCGCGCATGAGCGCATCGAGGCGGGCGAGGCCTCTGAGGCCGGCCGTGGCGATCGTGATGCGTTCGTCGGTGCTGCGGGTCACCTCGGCGGCCGCGGCGCGGATGACCTCGTCGAATCCGTCGAAATAATGCCAGAGCGATCCGGTGGCGACGCCGAGCTCCTTCGCGACGGCGCGCGACGACACGTTCTCGTGGCCGTCCCGCGCGGCGACGGCGAGCAGCGCCTCGGCGATCTGCCGGCGGCGCTCATCGTGATCGACGACGCGGGGCACATGCCCATCCTGCCCCATCCGAGAAGAGTGTGGCTATTTTGAGCAAATGATCAATATAATTCAGGCGTGGATCACGCACTGGCTGCGGCGCACTGGCTGACGGCGGGGGCGGCACTCGTCTCGGCCGCCGCCTGCGTCGCGGCGTGGCGTGCGGTGCCGTGGCAGGGGCGGCAATCCGCGCTCGCATCAGCGGCAGCCATGCTGGCCCTCGCCGCAGGCGAGGTCCCTGCCGGGATCGGGTTGCTCCTCGGGGCGGCTCTTCTCGTCTCGGCGATGCTGGGGACGGCGGGGGTGCGCGGGACGACCGCGGCCGCGACCTGCTGCCATCGAGCAGTCGGTTCTCTGGTCATGGCGGTCTGCGTCTTCCAGGGCGCATCCGGTGGGACCGCCTCAGCGCCGACGGCGCATGCCGGGCACGGGCTCACGGGAGTCCTCGCCGTGCTCGGAGCCGTCGGCGTCGTCGGGATCGTCGTCTGGACCGTGGTGACGCAGTGGTTCATGGAACCTGTTCATCGCGGTCGCGTCGGTCGGTTGCTCGCTCTGGAGTCGTGGGCGATGGCCGCCGGCATGGCGATGATGCACGCCGCCGCCTGATCCGCCGGTCGCTGATCAGTGCGCCCCGCCGAACTCGATCAGCCCGACGCCGACGGCGATCAACGCGACGCCCGCGGCCATCACGAGCGAGAAGTGGTCTTTGAAGATCACTCGGCCGAGGACCGCTGTGATCGCGACTCCAGCGGCGGCCCACACGCCGTAGGCGACGCCGACCGGCATTCCCATCGCGAGGATGGCGCCGAGCAGGGTGAAGGCTGCCAGGTAGCCGACCACGATCACGGGAATCCAGCGCTTGCGACGCAGCCCCTCGGATGCCCGCAGGCTCAGGGTCGCCGTGACCTCGCTCGCGATCGCCAGAGCGAGCAGAGCCCAGGTCACGACGTCGCCTCCTTCGTGTGACCTGCACGCGAGCCGAGTTCGACGAGGAGCACCCCGACGACGATCACCGCGATGCCGACGATCTGCACCGCGCCGAGCAGCTCGCCGAAAAGCACGGCTCCCATCACGGCGGTCAGCACCACGCCGATGGCCGACCAGATGCCGTAGGCGACGCCCACCGGCATCCCGCGGTCGAGGACGACCGAGAGCAGCCAGAGGGATCCGGAATAGCCGATCACGACCGCGATGAGCCAGAGCGGGTGCGTGAAGCCCTCGGCTGCGCGCAGCGACAAGGTGGCGGTGACTTCGAGGGCGATCGCGGTCAGGAGCGGCAGCCAAGCCGAGGGGCGGGTGCGTGTCATCGATCGCCTTTCTGCGTCTCGTGATGTGAACCTGAGGGATGCTCTCCTGATTCCCCGTCGAGCCGATCGACTATTCCGCAGCGCGAGAGGATTCGTCGCCCCGTGCCGACCGCGCGTACCCTGAGAGCACCCCCGATGCTCCACCCGGCGATTCCGCGCGCCGGTCACTCTTCGGCGCGCGCTCACAGATGCAAGGATGCAGATGACCGACGTACACGGCGACGACTGGCTGGCACGCGAGGAACTGGCCGAGCGGATGATCCCGCTCATCGGCTCCCTCCGACGGGAACGCGATGTGATCACCTCGCTGCACGGGCACCGCCTGCTCGGGCTGTCGGCGACCGGCATCGTCGAGGTGCACGACCGCGTCGCGCGGCTGGGGCACGCTCCGCTGGCGCTCGAGGACACGCTCGCAGTACTCGAGGCCGTGCACGCTCTCGCGCCCGGGGCGGCATCCATCGACGTCGCCCGGCTCGTCGAAGGACGCGGCATCGGCGCGCTCGAGGAGTACCTCGCCGAGGCGCTCGCCCCGGCGTCCGGTGCCGTCGCAGCCGACCCCACCGACGTCGTGCTCTACGGTTTCGGTCGCATCGGGCGTCTGCTCGCCCGCATCCTCATCGCCCACACTGGTGGCGGCAGCGGTCTGCGCCTGCGCGCCATCGTCGTTCGCCGCGGCTCGGAGAACGACCTCGTCAAGCGCGCCTCGCTGCTGCAGCGCGACTCGGTGCACGGCAGCTTCGCCGGCTCCGTCACCGTCGACGAGCAGGCCGAGCAGATCATCGCGAACGGCACGCGCATCCAGGTCATCTACTCCGACGACCCCGCCTCGATCGACTACGCCGCCCACGGCATCCACGATGCGATCGTCGTCGACAACACCGGACGCTGGCGTGACGAGGCCGGCCTCTCGCAGCACCTGCGCGCGAACGGCGTCGCCCGTGTGCTGCTGACGGCGCCGGGCAAGAGCCCGCTCAAGAACATCGTGCACGGCATCAACCACGGCACGATCGAGCCGTCCGACCGCATCCTGTCTGCGGCATCCTGTACGACCAACGCGATCACGCCCGTGCTCGCCGCGATCGATGAGGCGTACGGCGTCGTCAAGGGTCACGTCGAGACCGTGCACTCGTTCACGAACGACCAGAACCTCATCGACAACTTCCACAAGGGCGACCGTCGTGGCCGCTCGGCCGTGCTGAACATGGTCATCACCGAGACCGGAGCCGCGAAGGCGGTGTCCAAGGCGCTGCCCCAGCTCGAGGGCAGGCTCACCGGAAGCTCGATCCGCGTGCCCACACCCGACGTCTCGCTCGCCGTTCTGCACCTGACCATCGCTCGTCCTGCGACCAAGGAGCAGGTGAACGACTACCTGCGCCGGGTGTCGTTGCACTCCAAGCTGCGCCAGCAGATCGACTACGTGGAGTCGCCCGAGGTCGTCTCGACAGACTTCGTCGGCTCGCATCGCGCGGGCATCGTCGATGGGCTCGCGACGATCGCCGACGAGGACACCCTCATCCTCTACGTCTGGTACGACAACGAGTTCGGCTACTCCTGCCAGGTCATCCGCGTGCTCGAGACCATGGCGGGATCGCACCCGGTCGTCCTGCCCGCACGACGCGTGGTGACGCTCGAGGGCTGATGTCGGCGGAGCAGGGCATCATGGTGTCATGACGCCCAGCGCCCTGCTCTCCGACCGGCTGCGATCGCATCGTCTGACGGCTCCGGCCCGGTCGGTGACAGATGCCGCGGCGCACATGCTCGCGGTGCAGAGCCAGGAGTTCCTGGGCGGAAGATGGGCGCTCGGGATCCGCTCCTCCGGATCGCCGACGCTGTCCGCAGTCGACCGCGCCTTCGCGAACGGGCAACTCGTCCGGTCGTGGACCATGCGCGGCACTCTGCACATCATCCCCGCCGCCGATCTGCGCTGGGTGCTCTCCGTGACCGGTGCCCGCCAGCGACAGCAGGTCGCGGGCCGGCACCGGGAACTCGGCATCGACGCGGAGCTCCTGGCCCGCGTCGCACAGACGTTGCGCACGAAACTCGCAGATGGCGGGCGCACCAGGGCCCAGCTGCTCGACGACATCGCCGAGCTCGGCATCGACCCGGCAGCGCAGCGCGGCGTGCACATCATCGGGGCGCTGTGCGTGGATGCCGTGCTCGTGCAGGGGCCGGTGGTCGCGCGCGACGGCGCCGTGGGGCGGGAGCAGCTGTTCGTCCTCGTCGACGAGCACATCCGAGACGCGCCGTTTCCCGACGATCCGCTGGCCGAGATGTTCGTGCGCTACATCGACGGCCACGGGCCGGCCGGCGCCGCCGACTTCGCCTGGTGGTCGGGGCTCACCCTGGGGGTGGCGCGCGAGGCCGTCGAACGCGGCCGGCAGCGTGTCGACGAGGTGTCCGAGGGGCTCTTCGTCTCGTCTTCGCGCCCTCGGCGCGCGTCGGGCGGCGACGTTGTGCGCGCTCTGCCGATGTTCGACGAGTACTACATCTCGTAT